>VBLN01000447.1 GCA_005878685.1 Deltaproteobacteria bacterium
AAGCCCTACGGCAACAAATACGCAGCCAACCCGGGAGAATTGGGAGATCTCTGGCACTGGAAGTCGGTGCGCACGGGGTCGGTCGGACAGATCGATGATCAGTACCTGGACAGCACTCGCTACGATAAGGACAAATCACCGGAAGCGGGTCGGAAAAGTGATCCGAAATCCGCAGGAGGATATGTCGATAACGTTTCCGATGACAAGAAGACTCCAAAGTTTGGTGCGAAGGGAAATAAGCCTGCGCCGCCGTATTGGATTCTGGACCAAGAAAAGGAGCCCTTTGACGATAGCAAGTACGAAGACGGGAACGAAGTTGCGGGGATCATCGTCGCCCCATTCGCCGGGGACCGCGGCGACATCAGCGCCAAGTCTTCCTGGAGCAATGGAGTCTGGACTCTGGAATTTTCGCGCAAGCTAAAAACGGGTAGCCAATATGACGTACAGTTCGACGACTTGAACAAGCAGTACGCTTTTGGTGTGGCTGTTTTTGACAATGCGCAGGTCCGGCACGCGTTCTCGGCCGCTCCCTATAAGCTGTCGTCCACGATCACGAGGAAGCCGCCGACACCGATAAAAAACAGGAAACTGGTCGGGTGGGACCAGTGAAGAGTCGCGGCCTCGGCCAAGAGGCCGAGGCCAAGCAAGCATGCCGCTATCTTGAATTTGCGGTGTAAACGAGGAGTGGTTTCGTTCATGCGTTGGGTGCTTTCCACATCTTGGTCTTATTTAAATGCTCCACGTTGTGGATCGTGTTGTGGCACGTGAGACAGGACATCTCGTTGTTGGTCAGCTGCGCCCTCATTTCCTTATGAGGCGATTTTTCCTCGAAGGATCTGGCCCCGGCATGGCAATGCAAGCATTCACGGTTTTTGTAAGGCTCATAGAGGGCAAGCTTCGGAGGTATTTCTTTCAGGTAATAGACATAGAGATGTCTCAAGCCACGTATTTTGGCATTTACATCGCCGAACATGGTGTAGTCCGTGTGACAGGTAAAGCAGGCCCGTTCTCTAGGGATCCTGTTGTTTTGAAAATGTCCCGCTGGAATATAGGTGGGGTCATCAACGTACAGGCTCTTTCCATATGGCTCCATAACGTGGCAGGACAAGCAAAACTGAGTCGATTTTGAATGTTCGAGGTGAATGTAGGCCCCGAAACCTGTCGCTGCGATCGGGAGTATGAAAAAGGCGATGAACGCCAGGATCTTACCTCCCCGTGCCGTGGTGAGCGAGGGGCGAGCGACAAGCAGTCCGATGAGAATGAGGCTCAGTATAACGACTATGGCGAACGCCTGATTCTCCAACAGTGTAATTCCTTCTGATGGGGACATAAGGGAGAACCTGAAACCGTTTCTTGTATGCTCTCAGGATTGTTTGCTCGGGAATGCCCTTAGGAAAACGATTGTATTTTCCGGTTCGCATTGAAGTCAAGAGTGAATTCATGACAGACTATTTGGCAAAGAAGCAAGCTCGGAAAGGAGGACAGCCGTGAAGCTAAAGCAGATTCTACTTGGAGGAACCGCAGTTTTTGGTCTGGCGCTGGCGGCATCACAAGGGTTGGCCGCTGAGGCTAAAGAGGGGAAAGCTACCTATGACAAGCTCTGCGCCTCATGTCATGGGGCGGATGGCAAGGGGAATCCTGCCATGGCCAAAGCGCTGGGAGAAAAAGGACTGAACCTCACGAGCAAGGAGACCGCCAAGTTGAGTGATGATGATGCTCTGAAGGTCATCACCGAGGGCAGAGGAAAGATGCCCGCCGCGGGTAAGGGGCTGAGCAAGCAGGAACAAAAGGATCTTTTAGGCTACGTGAGATCGCTGGCGAAATAGACGCGCGCTAGCGCGGGGCGGGGAAGTGAAGCTCTAAGTAATTTCCCTCGGAGTCGAACATGTAGATGGTTTTTCCCGTGCTGCGCTCTACGGCGCGGTGAAACTTTCCCAGCTCTTTCGCCGTCTTCAAAGCATCGTCATAATCCTCCCAATCCATGTCAAAGGCCTGATGGGCGATGCCGTCTTGGTCGATGGCGTCCTTGCGAAGTGGGCGGGGACGCTCGAAGAGGACGATGTCATCGTCGCCGCATTTTAGTCGATCCAGTCTGGGGATTTTGCCGTGGATCTCCAGCGCCTCGGGGTTGTTCGGATTTCCGCCGACGCGGCTGAGAAATTGCATTCCCAGGACTTTGGTATAAAACTCCCGTGCTCTGTCAATATCATCTACCGGGATTCCCATATGATAGACCTTCTTGAGTTTCATCGCTTTCGCCTCCTCGCCGATCGTGCCGCCATCTTATGAATGGGCGCGTCGGCCTGTCAAGTCAATATAAAAAGTATGTTATAGCAAAGTAATTATGTCAGGGTGAGAGTTCATGGGATTGAGTTGGTTGATTGAAAAGGGGGCCATAGCGGAACCCTTCCCGTTTGCCGTTCGTTCGATATAAGCCAAATGCGTGCGTCGTTTTAGAATCGAAGCGTGCGATTTTTTCTTTGTGGTAGAAAAACTCCACCGCACCGTCCAACAGCACATGCACATCGATTCTCTTGTTGGCGTAAGAGCGATAGGGAGATCGTTTCGGTATCTGAAAGACAGTGCCTTCGAAAGTGACGGTGTTGTCTTTAGCCACGGTACGGGGAGGTAGCGGTCGAGTACGATTTGTGCCTGTTGTTTGATTTTGGCTCCTGCTAGTCTCAGTTC
>VBLN01000448.1 GCA_005878685.1 Deltaproteobacteria bacterium
CTCTACGTCTAGGCCCGCCCGGGCGAAGTAACCGCGATCCTGGGCGACCCAGAGAGGGAGAAGAGACGCACCTATAAAGAGAGTGCTCACCCGGAGTCGCTCCCGGTTCTGGCCCCACAAGGTTGGACACGGCAAAAGGCACAAGACGCAAAGAACGATCAGTAAACGCCGTGGCATCACTGTCTACCGATCATGACCCGGAGCATGCGGCCACAATCCCTCAGCCGCCAATCTTCTTGCCGGCGTCGAAACTGGAGATCCCTTTCCCCAGCTTCTTTCGGTTCTCGACGATCCGCCGCCACTTCTCCTCATCCGAAAGCATGTCCCAATTTTCTTCTCCGTGCGCGGTAATCTGCAGATAATTCGTGTCGGGATCAAAAAAGTACAGACTCCGCTCCCCGGGCGGCCGAAGACCATCCTCGGAGCGGTGGTCCCCCAGAGAGCGGCCTTTCAGCTCAGTGATGAGCGCAACCATGCGGTCGAAATCTTCCTGTGTCACATTGAAAGCCACATGCACCGCCCGCCCGTGCTTCTTGGTTCGGTCGGAAAGCGCTGCTACTTTCTTCAGTCCCAAAATCTGGCGATTCCTAAATCGAAAGAACTGTTCGCTTCGCTCTTCAGCGAGAGGCTCGAGTCCCAGCGCCTGTGAATAGAAGTGGTTGGAGCAACCTAGATCGGCCGTCTCAAAAACGACATGACTCAGATGGATTCCTTTGGGGCCATCGCGGCGTAGACAGATCTCGAGATGATTGTCGTCCGGATCGTCGAAACAAAAGGATCTGACAAAAGGTGAGTCGGGACCGTGTTGCTCAACAGCTTCGCACGGAACACCGCTCTGACGGATCCTTTTGACTGTCTCTTCGAAGCTATCCTCAGAATCCACCGCGATGCCGTAGCGCGGGGCACCGCTGGGCGATGCGGGAACCTGGATGCCCGGCAGGTTGAGCCCGATGATATTCTCACCTGCCAACACATAGGTATGGCGCGGCGAGCCATCGGCATTTTTCCTCCTGGTAAAAAACGCCAGGCCAAGAGTTTCCTGATAGAACTTCTCCGAGCGCTCGAGGTCCCGCACGGGAATGCCCACATGATCCAGGGTTTCGGCTCCAAACATGGTTCGTCCTCCTCTGACTCAGGCTTTTCTCTCAGCCAGAAACGTATCGAAGATCTTAATTCCTTCTTGATTGTATTTGGGAGCTTCTTCAAGAGTGTTGATGTGAACCCTCGGCGTTCCGAGCAAAGCGCGCAGTTCTTTCATGCGCGGATAGATCGGATCGATATGGGGATTAGCAACCACCCTTCCTTCTTTGGCGATCATCTGCTGGCCGGCGTCCGACAGGAGAAAGTCGTAAAAAAGGGCGGCCGCGTGAGGATGAGGTGCGTTACGGACCATCGTCAGCGGATAGAGGAGAGTCGGGATCAACTCCGGTGCAACCCAGTCAATGGGACCTCCCACGGCGCGCAGGCTCTCCGCGTTGTAAGCGTAAATCGTTACGGCCAACTGGCCTTCGCCCGCCATCAAGAGCTGCGCGATGGTATCTCGACCGCGACGGATGAGCGGCTTTTGCTCGCCGAGTCTGCGCAGGTAATCGACTGTTCGATTCTTTCCCCAAACCGCTAGAAGGGTGATGACCTCTTCGAGAGACGACTCGTCAAAGAGGATCTCTTCCTTCCAACGGGGCTGGAGCAGTTCCTCCCAGGTTTTCGGAACCGCCTCGCGCTTCAGCTTCCTCGGATTGAATCCAAAGACGCGAAAAGCGGAGTGGATGTTGGTCCAATAGAGCCCTTTGGCGTGAGGCGGATAAGAAGCGCGAATGGGCGATTCATACCGGCCGATGAGATTGCGATCTATAACCGCCGGGAGGAGGTCGGTCGTGGTCTTGAAAACGTCAGCGTAGAAGTGTCCGGCCCTAGCTTCAGTAACGAGCCTCTGAGTGACATCCCGGCTTTTGCCTCTCCAAAATTTAGCGTTAATGAACGGATAGGTCTGTTTGAAGGCTCCGATATAATTGGCGGCATTCTCTAGACCTGTGTTCGTGTACTAGACGAACTCCCCTTCGGTCTTCGCTCCCTGGAGCAGCCTTTTCTGTCGCTCTTCCTGAGGAAGTTTCGCTTCTTGGCTGGTGTCGCCGCACTCACACTCGAAGACACAAAGAACAGACAAGCAAAAAACAAGAGTGCCTTTGCGTCCCCTTTCAATTTCATAGCCGTCACCTCCAATAAAGCACGGTATCGAAGCACCGAAATGTGGGCTGTTCTTCAGACAGCATCTTGAGATCCGCCGCAGACAATTACTATTACAGCTGCCTGGATTCAGTCAATGCGGGGGGATGACCCAATGGGACTGCCTCGCCAAAGAGGCAGGCGAGAAATTCTTG
>VBLN01000449.1:0-3694 GCA_005878685.1 Deltaproteobacteria bacterium
GGCTACCCGGTTGGCTTTTGGAAGGTGATACCGCAGCGCACTCAGCTATTAGAAACGGCAGTTCCTTCGGATGTCAGAACTCAAGATCCGATTTGATGTCCCCCTAGAGCGCGTCTATTCACTCGCTGCATCTAGGACTGTATGATCTCCCACAGCTCTCCATCTTGTCCCTTTATTTCCCTCGCGACTTCAGGGAGAAATAGGCCGGGGCCTAAGAGTCCTATGTCCACGGCGGCGGCACGGTGAACTTCATCAAGATATATTTTACGGGCTACCTCTGGTAGGAGTCTGCCGAAATCAACCTCTCTCTCCTTTTTTAAAATGTCCATTGTTAAGCGTTGTACTTCCGTAGCTGGCGCTCCAGCTGGTAACTCACGGAGGCGCACCTTAGTCCGACTTGGCTCCGGCGATCGAGCACGGCTCTCGCCTTTCTCTTGTTCCACGGGAGCTGCTAGCCTTTTCCCCCGACTCGATCTCGCACACATAAGGTTAACGATCGCTTTTCTAAAAGACATGGCAATTCTCACTCATGAAACTATTTATCATTCCCTTGACCTCTGGACCATTCTCCGAGGATTTCACCCACCTCCGGCCTGGTAAATTCAGGCGGCAAAGGATCTCCAAGCTCCAGCAGCTCACGCACCCTCGTTCCCGAAAGCGCGACATGATGGCGAGTCTCGTGAGGACAGGTTTTAGCTGAGCCGACTGCGCCGCATTTCCGACAATAGAAGGCCTCCGCGAAGAAGAGCGGCGTGATCCCTAGCTCATGTTGCTCAAAGCGACCAAACAGCTCCCACGCGTCGTAAGGCCCATAGTAATCACCAACCCCGGCGGCATCCCGCCCGACGATAAAGTGGGTGCAGCCGTAGTTCTTTCGAACGAGAGCGTGAAAGAGAGCCTCTCTTGGCCCGGCATACCGCATCGCCCCTGGAAAGACAGAAAGGAGGACCCGCTGTGTAGGAAAATAGTGCTCCACCAATACCTCGTAGCAACGCAAACGCACTTCGGATGGAATGTCATCCAGTTTGGTCTTCCCCACCAGAGGATGGATCAAGAGACCATCCATCAGTTCCAGGGCACATTTCTGAATGTACTCATGGGATCGATGGATCGGATTTCGAGTTTGGAAGCCAACCACTGTGCGCCAGCCGCGATGCCTGAAGATGGCCCTGGTTTCCGCCGGGTCGAGCTTGTAGTTGTCAAAGCGGGAAGGGAGAGGCGATCTTCGGGTGAGCCGGATATTGCCGCCTAAAAGCGTGTCTCCCCTTTGGTAAAGGTACCAAACCCCTGGATGTTTATCCTCGTCCGTCTTATAGACATTCCAGGCTTCCTCTTTCTTGTCGTAATGGAACTTCTCCTCAAGCGATAAGATTCCAACGGCCTCTCCCGAGGAGTCTACAAGGGCTATCTCTTCTCCCTCACGAAGCTCTTCAGCTTCGTCTGAGGAAATGGCCAAGGTAATGGGCAGCGGCCATACAAGACCGGAGGAAAGGCGCATATCATGAACAACACGTTCATAATCTCCTCTCCCCATGAAACCCTCTAGAGGACTAAATGCTCCGACGGCTAAGAGCTCAAGGTCAGAGAGAGTCCTAGCATTTAAGGCAATTTTCTTCAGCTCCCTAGCTCTCGCCTCAGCCGCATTTTTTTCCTCTCCGGCGAGAACCAAGCTCACAAGCCGATGGCCGTGCGGTTTGATAAGTTCAGACATGATGGCGCCTCTTCACAGTTGAGGTTCAAAAGTTATCGTTCACTATTGCTTGCTGCCCCAGCGTCGACGCTCTTGATGTGGAGGCCGCATTCTTTGGACTCCGGCGACTCCCACCACCATCGCCCAGCGCGGAGATCCTCTCCAGCTTTGATCGCTCTCGTACATGGGGCGCAGCCGATGCTCGGATAGCCCAGGTCGTGAAGTTTGTTATAGGGCACTTTATTTTTGCGGATGTAGTCCCACACTTGTTTTTCATTCCAATCGGCCAGTGGATTAATCTTGGCAATCCCTTCATGGTCTCTATCAATCTCTACTTTTTTTACGCCGCCCCGAGTTACAGCCTGCTCACGGCGCAAACCTGTCATCCATGCATCCAAGTCCCTGAGCGCCTTCTTCAACGGCTCCACCTTTCGGATGCCACAGCACATCTTGCGGGACTCAACCGATTTGCGGAGTCCGGAAAGAAGACCTCGATTTTAACCTCATAGCGTTCCCGGATCGCGTCCATGCAGTCATAGGTCTCTTGATTGAGGCGCCCTGTATCCAACGTGAATATCCGAAAATCGGATCCTCGGATGCCATGCATCATATCTATGAGTACTGACTCCTCAGCCTGAAAAGAGCAGGCCAACGAAATCCTCGGATAAAAAGTTTTAAGCGCCCACCCTAGAAGTTCTGGCGCCGAATGTTTCTCTAAGGTTTCACCCCGCTGGAGCCAGTCTTGGCTTTCCGCGACTGTCGACATCACTCATCGCCCTCTCTTTCATTCTAAGTGATCGCCCTCTCTCCTGCGTCATCGCGCTCCCCTAGATTCCTAAGCAGCGTTACAACGTCGAAGGAGACGGGCGTCTCTAGCTTCACGCAAAATCGATCTCTGCGGTCTCTTGTCCCAGGCTCTAGATCGAAGCTGGCACCTGCATACAGAGTCCGCGCCAGATCCTCTAGGTCAGGCCTTACGGCACGAAAGGTTTCTTCAGTATTCGGCGCAACAAGTCGGTCATTGACCAAAAAGAGAGCCTCATTCCCAAGAAATCTGATCCTTCCCCTTATCGACGGTTCCTCTTCTATGCGCCGGCAATTCTCCAGGGCCGCCCTGAAGACCCATCTGAGCTTGTCAGAGTTGGAACCTTGTAGGACCTGCTTGCGATTGTAAAGCAGCCCCCAGCGATTCCATGTATTGTCCATACTAACATTCGCTTCATGAGCCACGAGCACTAGTCCCGGGCCCCCATACATATGACTATAATCAGCAATGTCATAATACGCTCCGTCCGAAGCCTGGATCCAAGAATTGAAAATATAAATGAAGTCATCCAGCTGGACACTGCCGGGACTGGCAACAAAAAATTTTACATTGAATTTCTGCAAATCCATCTTTTTTGTCCGATTAGCCTTCCCCGGCGACCGGACTACTCGCTTGGTTTGCCGCGCGCAGCGCTTCCAGCTTGTTATAACAGCTGTGGGCCGCATCGATGAAAAGCTGCGCCTCCTGAAGACGCTGCAGGGCCACGTCCTGTCCGATATTACCGTTGTTTTTTAGAGCCTCTCTTGCCTTGAATAAATATTCCGCAAACTTGCTGCCGGCATACTTATCGTAAAAAATCTCTGTTTCGCAGAAGCGGCTTCGAAACTCGCCAAGAATGGCATTTTCATCGTTCGAAATGTCATAGTTCTGCGTCTTCACCAGCGCCTGCGCGGCCTGGACCATGGCGTTATAGCCCATTTCAACCGCCTTCTTAAAATCGCCGGCATCGAAATAAATCTGAGCCTCAAAAAATTCACGCTCGCTTGCCGCAAGGCTAAATTGCGACTGAGAGATTACCTCCCCTGCGCATTCTCCGGTTCCCAAATCGCTTAAGGTAAACTCACGAGGATCGCCCCAATCGCTGTAATAGGAACGATCGACGGCGTGCGATGGAATTTTGGTGAGATCCTCCAACATCGCCTTAAGTTCCTTTTTGCCAATCCTACTGATAAAATTCT
>VBLN01000449.1:3707-4227 GCA_005878685.1 Deltaproteobacteria bacterium
GTCCACAACCTCCGGTATCCTTTTTGAGGGAATGGCCCCGATGGGCAGCCCGTATGCCCCGGCATTGTCTTTCAGTTTTCCTCCCAAGATCACCTGAAAGTGAGGTACAGTGTAAGCGTTGATATTCCTGCTGATACCGTAAAAACCGATATCCGCGATGTGGTGCTGGCCGCAGGAGTTGAAACAGCCGCTCACCTTAATCCGAAGGTCCTTGACTGCAGAGTCAAGCTCGAAACTCCTCTCACTCAAACGGCTGCGGAGCTCTCGCGCAAGTCCTCTAGAGGACGCGATCCCAAGCTTACAGGTGTCAGTGCCCGGACAGGCAGTTACATCAACAATCGTCCCCGCGTTCGGCTCGCCAAGCCCGACGGACCTTAGCGCACGGTAGAGTTCCGGGAGATCGGCTTCACTCACCCAACGCAACACTATATTCTGATCCACGATCGTGCGGATCGTGTCTTTTACCGACCTCCGAGCAATATCAGCAAGGGCGCGAAGCTGATCCGCCGTGATGTCTCCC
>VBLN01000450.1 GCA_005878685.1 Deltaproteobacteria bacterium
ACTCATGTTCTCCTCCTTAATAAGAGAGTGTTGATGTCTTCGACCTTGAGAACTTGACCGCTAATGGAAGCAGAACATGGGGAACTTAGTGGCTGGAACCACGCTCTGATCGGTTGTACCGTTAGATATCGTTTCGCAAGGAGAGACGGACTGAGCCCTTCAACTTTTGTCATTTCCTCCCTCAGAAGGGCCCTATACTGAAGAAGGAAGTTCACCCTACGTTTTTTCCGCTCCTCTGTTAGCCCATTCTGGCTTTTTTCTGCAGCGCTAGTTTTCTGGCTAGTCGCTTCTGCTGTTTAAGGCAGGGAGGCTCCGTGCCCGCATCCTGGCAGGCTAAGCAGGATGGACAAATCCATCCGCCGCATTTACAGCGACCGCCGGGTTTGTCTGGAAAGTCGGGCTTGGTCCGAAAAGAGGAATGACAAGCGGCGCAGATCATTTCCACTACCCCCTCGAGGATTTCAAAATCCTCAGCTGGCGCGATCCGCCGCATGGACTCTCCCTTAACAACCACACGATATTGAAATATCTCTTTGCTGTTGGACTTGACCAATAACTCCCCTCCCGCCGTGAAGCAGGTTTTTATCTCCGTTGTACCTTCTATTCGCCCTTCATATCCTGTTACCCTATGCCGAATCAGTGTTCCGTCTTGCAGTTTAACTTGAGTCATTGTCTTTGACATATCACCTCCTGAAAATTAAAAGACCTCTGACTCCTTTAAAGCTCAGAGGCTTGACCAAGTGCAAACTGCTCTAAAATGACAACGCGGGAGTAACAGATAGATGCTTCCTTGGCCATCAACGCTCCCTATTTCGAGATATTGAGAGCGATGCCAAGTGGCATTTCGGCATCCCCAATGCTCGAAGCTGTTCCTAAGCTTGTTAGTCGCCAGCTTTGAACAGCTTCTTTTGTGAGTCCTTCTTGCGTAGTGGTACCCAATGTCTCTGCTTTTGGTGATTTAATGTACTGAGTATTATTCCCGTCGCTAAGAGTCAGAGTCAGAGTTGGCGGTTTGATGAGGTATTGAATATTGTCCCCATCCCTAAGAGTCATAGATAGAACCACATCTTTACTCTCAACTACTGGCAGTGTTTGAATCGCGGCAACTTGTTTTGAGGCCGTTGTTTTGTTGACTGTATCCAAATAGAGCCACGAGGAGGACACAACAAATGCCGCCAGCACCAACCACGCATACTGACCCACCCTTTTCTGACGTTTCAAAGACCGAGCTCTCTGGGAGTCGAATAAGGCGCGGTAGGCCTGCCTTTCGGCTGTCAACTTCTTAGCCGGATCCTGCTCTGCTGAACTTTGAGGTTGATCAAACGAGAGTTGGAAACTATTCAATATCATCCCTATGGTCATCAACACCAGTGGGATACCAACTATCAAAAGAGGGTTCATTTTTTTCTCCTTATTTTTAAAGGCTCCTGATAACCTTTTGCGCCCGTCTATAGATCGATATGACTCATTCAAAACGAAACTTATCGTTTGTCAGCCCCCGCCTTCTCGCCTCTGGGTTCCATCCGGCGGGCACAGCCTTCTTGCGCTGCTTCTCCTGCCGGCCGATTCTTTCTGGCCTTTCTTAAATGTGTCATTTTCCATATACTCTCCTTGCCTTAGCTGTTAATCGCCTCTACCAGCCTTCAAGGTGGCAATTCTTTGGGGATGGCGCAGCTTTCTAAGCGCCGTAGCTTCAATTTGGCGAACTCTTTCACGGGTGACTCCAAAGACCTTCCCCGTTTCTTCCAGCGTATAGTCTGACTTCTCTCTGATCCCGAACCGCATGCGGACGATCTTTTCTTCCCTAGGACTAAGAGTTATCAGTATTTTTTGCGTTTCCTTCTGGAGGTTAAGATCGATGACCGCTTTTTCAGGGTCAGGAAAGTGTTCATCCTTAACGAAGTCTGCCAGGCATCCCTCCTCCCCATCGCCTATGGGCATTTCAAGAGAAACCGGCTCTTTTACCAAATTGGCGATCGATTGCACCTTTTCTACTGGTATTCCCATCTCAGTGGCAATCTCCCCCAGAGTGGGCCGCCGGTCAAGTTCGCGGTTGATGTAACGTGCGGTCCGGGTAAATTTGTTTGCCAAGTCCACCATGTGGACCGGGATACGGATCGTGCGGGAATGGTCCGATAGGGATCGGGTGATAGCCTGACGCATAAGTCGAAAACCTAAAACCGAGCCGGTAGTTGAATTTATCCACGGCCCTCATAAGGCCGAGGTTGCCTTCCTGGATTAGATCTAGTAACTGGAGTCCCCGGCCGCAATACTTTTTCGCAATGGACACCACGAGACGGAGGTTGGCCTCGATGAAGTTCTTCTTCGCCAAGGCGACCTGTGCCTTTTTGTCAAGTATAACCTTTACCCTCCGCTCAACTTCCTGGGCAGACATGCCGATTTCCTTCTCGATGATTCGGGTCGCTGACCTTTTTTTTGCCTTTCCCTGGATTTTCTGCTCTAGTTCCTTGAGCCTCTCATAGTTCTGTTTATAGCCTTCAACAATAACTTCGATCTGCCTGGGGTTAAGTTGGAGACCCTTCACTACAGGCGCAATTCTTTCTCTCTGCCGGATCAGTTTCCTATCCAGTCGCTGCCGAAGCCCTCGACTTATTCGCTTGTCCAGTTGCCTGGTCGTGTTCTCATATCTGACAGCAAGATACTTAAGTTTTCTCATTTGCGTCCGAAAATGAGCTTCGATAGTCTTTTCATTAGCCTTAGGGTCTGCCGAAGTCTCATCGGGATCGTTCACCACATCGTGCACGCTTACCAGCCCCGCAGCGACCCTTTTCTCTAGCTCGAGGACCCAACGGAGCGCTAGAAGAGAAGATAGTGCCTCCGTCGCGATCTGTGCCTCCCCTTCCTCGATCTTCTGGGCCAGCTTCAACTCCTCTTCGCGGTTCAGGAGGCGAATGGAGCCCAAATCGCTGAGATATATGAAAACCGGATTTCTGCCCTTCTCTGAGGTAGTGTTCTCAAAGTCAGTGTCCACTTCTTCCTCATGCGGCAACTCCTCGGTCTGACGTGGCTGGATGGGCAGTTGATCAGGGTCCCACTTGCCTTCATCGGAGTGTTCCTGGAAATCGATATTCAGCGAATCCCCTGCTTCCTCCAGGAAAGAGCTGTGTCCTCCCCGATCAATGAGATTATTGTTACTCATCTCAAAGTGCCGCGGATGATATTGTTCTTTTAACGCGGACTCGAAAGGGGAAATCT
>VBLN01000011.1:0-4610 GCA_005878685.1 Deltaproteobacteria bacterium
CCTGTTATGCTGAGGTTTTTGTTTCCGGTTGCTTTGGTCTCTTCCCTCCTGCTTTCAGGTTGTTCTCCACTCTATCTCATTCAGGCCGCTTTTGAGGAAGGCAAGATCCTCTGGAGACGGGAACCGATTGAGAGGATGTTGGCAAAGCCGGATCTTGATCCTGAGAATCGAGAAAAATTGAAACTGGTCCTGGCGGTGCGGGAGTTCGCACGGGACCCCCTCAACCTTCGGGTGCGAGGAAGCTATGCGAGCTATTCCTACGTCGACCGTCCTACGCTCTCCTACGTCTTAATGGCGGCTCCGCGAACCAGCCTTCAACCTTACACCTGGTGGTACCTTTTTGTCGGACGCGTTCCCTACAAGGGATTTTTTTCCGAGCAGGCTGCCAAAGCCGAGGCTGAAGGCTTCCAGGCTCAGGGTTACGACACTTACATCCGGACCTCCCCGGCCTTCAGCACTCTAGGCTGGTTTGACGATCCCTTACTCGCCCATCTCCTCAAGTACGACAAGGTCACGCTGGCCGAAGTCATCTTCCACGAACTGTTGCACAACACGTTGTTCGTCAAGGGGGCGGTGAGCTTCAACGAGAGTCTGGCCAACTTTGTTGGGCATCAGGCAGGGGTCCTTTTCTTTCAACAACATTCTGGAGAGAATAGCTTAGAACTTAAGAGAGCGGTTCAATCCTGGCAGGAGGAACTGGAATTTTCGATTTTTATCGGTCAGACGGCTAAGTCTCTTGAAGAGCTCTATGCCAAGGATCTGCCTGAGGAAGAGAAGCTGCGCCTGCGACAGGAAATCTTTTCTCGCAGCAAGCAAGAATGGAAAGAACGCGTTGCGGCCCGACCGACTCATCGCTATCGCAGATACGGCGAGCAAGAAGTCAATAACGCTGTGATCGCTCACTATCTCCTCTATCTCAAGGATCTGGAACTTTTCGACTCGGCATACCGAGCGGAGCGGAAAGATTTAGCCCGGCTGGTGGGGCTCATCCGAGAATCTGTGCCGAACAGCGCCGATCCCTTTGAAGCCGTTCGCGAACTCCTGCGCAAAAGACTATCCTAAAGCCCGCCGATGCCCTATATTGACCTTTCTTCGATAAGTTCTATAGTTTGGAATGTAAAGAACCATCGAGGGACTTCTCGCTATGGGGAGCCGGAGGTGAGCGCCCATGGGGCGCACGAAACGACCCTGGCAGTTTTTCTTATGATCTGGATCCCGCACGGGATTGGCAGCTAAAGGGCCTCACCATGACGGGCAACGAGCATTTCTCCACTCGAGAGCTCCTAGAAGCTTTAACTACAAAGACCCGCCCCTGGTACGCCCCATGGCGCGCCCTTCCTCCATTCGATCCGGACACCTTCGCGGCCGACATAGAGCGATTAGTCCGCTTCTATCAAGCAAGGGGGTATTACGAGGCGAAGGTTTCGTATGACCTGGAAGTGGATAAGACCGAAGCTCACGTCATTGCCAACGTCGCTATTAGTGAAGGCGAGCCTGTAACGGTGGCGCAGATTTCTTTTGAGATCTCGGATCGACCAGAACTCATGGCCGAGTTGAATACTCTCCGGCATGAACTTCCGCTCACTGAGGGGATGGTCTTTACCGAGGAAAACTATCAGCGGGCCGAGGCAAAAATCAAAGAGTTTTTTCTCGATCAAGGGCGCGCGCGGGTCAAGGTGGAAAGAAAGGCCGAGGTCATCCGGGACAAACATGAAGCGCGGGTCTCTTACAACGTGGAGGCGGGGCCGCCCACGGTCTTTGGCGAGACTAAGGTAGAAGGGTTAAAGGACGTGGCAGCGGAGATCGGTACCCGCGAGTTGACTTACAAAGCCGGGGAGCCCTTCTCTAGCAAGGCGCTCACGGAATCTCGCAAGAATCTGCTGGGACTTGAACTGTTCAGCGAGATAAGGTTTGTGCCTCTTGAGTCCGTTGGGGATCCAACGGTCGCTCCAATCGAGTTGCGTGTAGAGGAAAAACCGCCGCGCGAGGTGAAAGTCGGCATTGGCTATGGCACCGAAGATCAGCTTCGGGCCCAGGCGCGCTGGAAACATAACAACTGGCTCGGCGGCGGGCGCCAGCTCGAAGTCGGAGCCAAGGCATCCTTCATTGCTCGCGAGGCGAATATCAGTTTCCTTCAACCGCACTTCTTTGGCCGGGAGAACAGATTTTCTGTCATCTTGGGACCGCAACAGTTCGACGAACCAGGATACTTCCTCAACGCAATGAGATTGCAACCCAGGCTAGAACGAAAATTTTCGGAGAGCCTGACCGGATTCCTTGGCTACCGGGTAGAATACGATCAATTAAAAGACGTCCCTCCCGCCACCATCCAAGCTCTGAGGGAATTTAGACGAGAAGGGCTCCTCTCCGGTCTCTCTCTCGGCTTTTTGTGGAATACGGCGAACGATTCGCTGAATCCAACGAGCGGTTGGACGGTTTCGTTTCTCACTGAAGAGGTGGGAGGGCCTTTGGGAGGAAGATTCGATTTTTACAAACTTCAGGGTGAAGCTAAGTGGTACTACCCTCTCGTTTTCAAGACCGTATTCGCTTCTAGGCTGAAGCTGGGATTTGCCGAACCTTTTGACGGAAGCCGCGAGGTGCCTCTGTTCGAGCGCTTTTTTGCGGGTGGCAGCACGAGCGTGCGAGGATTTGGCCGCCGCCGTTTGGGACCTTTGTCTGCGTCCGACGATCCGATTGGCGGGCGAAGCCTCATCGAAGGGGCCCTGGAGTTGCGTCGGCAGTTTACCCAAGAGATCGGCGGGGCATTATTCCTCGACTTCGGACAAGTTTCAGTCCGGTCGTTCGACGTTCCTGTCGATGATCTCAAGTTTGCCGCGGGGTTTGGCATCCGCTATACGACTCCGGTCGGTCCCGTACGTCTTGACGTGGGATTCCCATTTCAGCCTCCGAAGAAGGACCGGTCCTGGCAAATCCATTTTAGCATCGGGCAATTTTTCTAGGCAGCAATGAGACATAAAATTTTACGTCTGCCCCGCTGGATCATCATCGGCCTCACTTCCCTGTTCGCGATGCTATTGCTCGGTGTATGGTTTTACACTCAGACAGAAGGGTTTCGCTCATTGCTGCGCGAGCAGGTATTGGCTGCTTTACGCTCCTCGGTGAATGGAGAGGTCACTTTTGAGGAGGCGAGCGGGTCGGTATGGAGGCAGTTACACTTTCGCCGCCTCTCCGTCCGCCAAAACGGTGTCGAGGTGCTCTCCGCGCCCGAGATATCGGTAAGAATAAGTCTCCTTCGCCAAGTCTTTGCCTTTTTACTTTCTTCTCGGTTCTATATTGCTGAAGTCGAGATAGTCGAACCGAAGGTCAAACTTATTGAGGATAAAGAGAAGGGTTGGAACATTGCGTCTCTCTTTAAGACATCGGATCAGCCTCAAGAGCCGTCTGCCGTTTCGATCTTCGTTAGCCATATAAAAATAGAAAAGGGCCAGATTGATGCCCGGCTGGCCGATGAGAGTGAGGCGCACTTGATGGCGCTTTCTCTGGACGGGAGCCTGAAATTAGTTCCGGCCGGTCCGCAGGTCGATCTTGCCAGCCTTGACTTCTCCCTCTCCCGTCAAGGATTGCCTGAGCTGCAGTGGAAAAGCGCGCTCTCGTACGACGCTACTGGGGCTCCATCCGTTCTCAATCTGCGGCGGATAGATCTACAGACCTCCGGTTCGCAGCTCCGGCTGTCAGGGAAAGTTCAGGACCTTTCCGCGCCTACGTTGGCCCTGAATTTGGAGCTGAAAAAGATCGCTGCAAACGAGATAAGAAAGTTGCTACCGAGCTTGCCTTTGCAACAGGATCTTTCTGGTGCCCTACACGTGACTGGGCCGCTCTCGGCGTTTCAACTTGCGGGGAATATAAGCGCCCCCGATGGGCAGCTGATCCCTTCGGTCCTGGGGGATCTGACTCAAAAACAGCCCCGATTCCGAGGGACGCTCCAGGTAAAAGACTTTGTTGCTGACAGGGTATTGGGAATCTCCAACCTGAGCGGAAAGTGGAACGGGCAGGCATCTTTCCAGGGTACATCCCTCGAAGATGCGCAAGGCTCTGTGCGCGCCTCGGCTTCGGGATTGTTGGTCCAGGGATGGCAGATGGGCGACCTTGGCCTTGAGGGAAATCTCGCCAATAAGAAGGTGGCCTTGACCGCGGACGTGACCGGGAAAAATGGCCAGGCGCGCCTGCAAGGCCGCATGGTCCTTAGCGAGACGCCTGCCTATGAAATGACCCTGAAAGCTCGTAATCTCGAGCTCGCAAAAGCGAAGGAAAAAGGATCGCCTGTTTCCGATTCCGCCAATATTAATCTGGACGCTTGGGTCAAGGGCCGCGGCATCAGTCTGAAAAAAATCGACTCCAACGCCGAGCTGAGGCTTCTTCCTTCCAAAATCGGCTCGATCCAAATCTCACAAGGCCGGGGGACGAGCGCCCTGCGCCAAGGGCGGCTGACCCTGCAGGAACTCAAGCTATTGGCTAATGACGCAAGCCTGACCGCCCGAGGGGAGCTAGGCGCTCTTGAAGAAAGGCCCAAGGGCAAGATGATCTATACGCTACGCGCGAATAATCTGACTCCCTGGTTGGCTCTGGCCGGCCTCAAAGGAACAGGCGGT
>VBLN01000011.1:4662-16447 GCA_005878685.1 Deltaproteobacteria bacterium
TACTCTCTTCAAAGCGGAAGCGTCAGTTGGACATTGGCCGAGGTAGGCGGTCCTCAACCCCACGGGCAGATAAAGGTGGCGACCAAGGGAGTGGAGGCAGGGATGCGTCTGCAGAGGTTGGAGGCAGACCTTTCTCTCAAGGGTATGGAACCCATGGAGGTTCAAACGGCGCTTGTTGCTGAGGACAGTGAGAAACATGTCCACCGTCTGAAGGGCCGGGGCAATTATTACTCTCCGGAGCAGATCGATTTTCTAGTTCAGGAACTGGCGCTCCATCTTTCCAACGGGATCTGGCGCACTCCCCAGCAGGCACACCTGGTGTGGCGGGATAAAAGGATCAGCGTCGATGATTTGTCTCTCCAGCGCGGAGCGCAGACTGTAAGAGCTAGAGGAGTGCTTGGTTCGCAAGGGGAGCAGGATCTATACCTGCAGGTGAGCCGTTTCCCTCTTGAAGAGTTGCGCCCGTTCCTGCGCAGAGCCCCGGACGTAACCGGACAACTCTCTGCCGAGATAAAAGTACGAGGCACTGCGACGAGGCCGCTGCTGGATGGGAACCTGGCTGTCGACAGTCTGACCGTCGCGGGACAATCTTACGCCGGCCTTACGGCCAATGCGGCCTACGGCCAAGAGCGGCTGAACGTCGACCTGCTCCTGCGCCAGGACGTCTCCCACTCGCTCAATGCAAAGGGAGGTCTGCCCCTTTATATCGGCTGGGGCGGAGAAAAATCTCCGGCTGTATCCGGAGAGGCCAGTCTGCGAATCTATTCTGCTGGCCTGAGTCCGGCCTTTCTGGCTGTGCTCAGTAAGGAAATACAGGATATTCAGGGAAACCTGAGCATGGACATCCAGTTGCGCGGCCCGGCCCAGGCGCTTCTCCCGACCGGTAAGATCCAGTTGCGCGGAGGTCAAGCCAAAGTCAAACCACTCGGTCTTTCACTCTCTGATGTTGAGCTGCTGGTGGCCGTGGCTCAGAACGCGCTCGATATCACACAGCTCAGGGTACGTTCCGGGGAGGGACAACTCACCGGAGGCGGTAAGATCGGGCTTAAGGGGTACTCTATTACCGGACTCGATCTCACGTTTAACGCGAACGAATTTAGCGTGATCAACACGCGCCAGTATAAAGCGGCAGTGTCAGGCAAGCTCGTCTCCTCGGGCTCGCTCGAGAAACCCTTTGTCCGGGGTGAACTAAACTTAACCAAGAGCTCTCTACGGCCGGATCGTTCGCTGCTGCAGCGGCGGGGACCGCCGCCTCGGGATCCTACCGTGCTCGTCGTGCAAAATGCCGAAGAGCTTACCGCAGGCCGCCAGCAGGAAAAGAAATCAGAAGAAGCGTCGGGGCAGAGCTCCAAAGATTCATCCCCGCCGCAGAGCGATCTCTACCGCCGTCTCGGTCTTGACGTCGCGGCGACCATTCCGCGTGGCACATGGGTTTACCTGGAGGAAGGTTCGATTGAGCTGATGGGACAAGTCCGAGCAAGAAAAAATCCCGAAGAGGAACTGAGCTTATCCGGAGGGGTCGAGACCGTGCGGGGCTCGTATACGTTTCAAGGACGAAAGTTTCAGCTCGAACGGGGTAAAGTCCTTTTTACGGGCGGCAGCAAGATAGATCCATCCCTCGACGTCGCGGCGCGTTACGCCCTTCCCAACTACCAGGTTGACCTCGTGGTCGGGGGAGCCTCGAGCGCCCCGACGCTCACGCTGCGCAGCGAGCCCCAGCTCGAGCAGGCCGATATTCTCTCGTTGCTCCTCTTCGGCAAGCGCGCAGGCGCGCTCAATGAAGGCGAGCGGGTCTCGTTTCAGGCGCAGGCGATAAAGGCGGCAGCCGATTATGTGGCTGGTGGACTGCAGCAATCTGTGGCTGAACATTTGGGACTGGACGTTGTGGAATTGAATGTTGGAGAGGGCTTGGGTCAGGGGAAGGTTGGCGTAGGGAAAAATGTAACCAAAGACGTGTTCGTCTCTGCATCTCAAGAATTGGACAAAGAAAAGGCGCAAGAATACTCGGTCGAGTATCAGCTTGCGCCTAACTGGCAGTTTAAGAGCTCCACGACCTCCAAGGGCAACAACGGCTTCGATCTTTTTTGGCAGAAGCAATATTAGCGCGGAATTTTCGTTCTTTTAGGTAGAACCCTCAACGAGGAAGCGAAAATGACTCCCGTTAGATACCCGCGACCGCTTCCTTGAAGCGCCGTATGGCGGTGATATGGTCTGACGGAGTCGATAGGCCAGCCTTCATGGTGTTGACCGAGAGGTGCGTTGCTCCAAGCTCCCTCCATTGAGAAGCTAGCTTGGTCCATTCCTCGGGAGCTCGACTAGCGATCGCGAGGCGCGCTTCAACGCCGATGGTTGAAGGGTCGCGCCCTGCCTCCTTGGCGTAGGAGCGTATTTTTCCGATCATGGATCGTACTTTGTCGCCGGGCTCAAGCTGCGGGAACCAACCGTCCCCGAGACGGCCGACTCTGCGCAGCACAGGCTCAGCGCCCCCACCGAGCCAGATAGGAATGGGTCTCTGAATGGGCAGCGGGTTGATTCCGGCGTCGGTGATTTTGTGCCATTTGCCGTTAAAGGTTACGAGTTCCTTCGTCCAAAGGGTCCGCAGCACCTCGATTTGTTCTTCTGAGCGTCGTCCTCTGGTTTTAAAATTTTCTCCGAGCGCTTCGTACTCGACGTGATTCCAGCCGATGCCGATTCCCAGACGGAGGCGGCCGCCGCTCAGCACGTCGATAGCTGCCGCCTGTTTGGCGACCAGCACGGTTTGTCTCTGCGGCAGGATCACTACTTCAGTGACCAGGCCGATCCGCTTTGTGATGGCGGCAAGATAGCCGAACAGAACAAATGGCTCGTGGAACGTGTCCTTGTGAGTGTAAGGCGGACGCCAACCGGGCCGGCTGGCAGGATTTGCGCCCAGCACGTGCTCAAAGGCACCGAGATGATCATAGCCAAGCGACTCGGCTGCTTGAACGTAGTCCCGGATGGCCACGGGATCAGCGCCGATTTCAGTTTGAGGGAAGATGACGCCGAATTTCATGAGATCGGTCCTCTTACGTAACTATGATAGGCGATAGAACTTTCTCGTCAAGCCAAGAGGAGAGATCGGCAAGGCTTTCTGGACCGATCTGGTGACCCATATCGTATTCTCGATAGGTGACTGGCACGCGAAGATTACGAAGCAATTCTACCGATTTCCTGGCGCGGTCCACGACGATGAGTTCGTCGCGCGTACCGTGCTGGACCAGAGTGGGCGGGAACTGAGCCGCGGCCTTGATGGACAGGCCCTGTATCAGTTCTTGCGAGAGCCACGAACTCAGCGCGACGAGTCCGCTAAATCGCTCCGGTTCGCTCAGCGCAAGGCTGTAGGCCATCGCCCCGCCCTGGCTGAAGCCGAGGACGACAAGTTTCTCCCGGTTGATCGGGTAGCGCGCCAAAACGTCGTCGAGAAATGCCTGGAGCTGCTCCCTGGCCGAAAGGATGGCCGTTAAGTCGGTCGGCCCGTTCAGCCGTAGCGGGAACCAGCCATATCCAACGGCTTCGGCGCCGATCGGAACTTCGAGCGGCCCTTGAGGGCAGATGACCAGGAAGCGGCCGGCGCAGATATAAGGGGCGAGCCCAAGAAGGTCAAGCGCGTTGGCTCCCCAGCCGTGCAGCACTAAAATTGCCGGATGGGGACCGTTGCCGGTAGGTTCAAAGAGAGTGTGAGTCAGGTGCACTTTTTCCTCCCTAGTTTAGGTTTTTATTTCAGCCTCAGTCCTTCATAGCCTCGAGCTTCTTCAAGCCAAGCTTGATCGGGACGACCACAGCCGCTGCCGTGAGCGCCAGCACTATTGCGACGGACGGAACCAGGAACCAAAAGCCTTCTGGTCCAGCTGCCGAAGTAAGCCTTTTCATGGTCAGCCAATAGACCGGCCAAGCTTCGATCATCACACTGAGACCGATGAAAGCGATGCTGAAAATCATGCAGATGACGCCGCCGAAGCCGGTCGGGATCTCAGCCGCATGATCATAGTCGAATTTGGGATATAGGGAGCCGATGCCGACAGCAATCGCCGTGATCCCAAAGGTCATAAGAAAGACCGTAATCAGAGAAAGCATCATCATCCAAGTCGGGACGCGGAGCAACAGGTTGCTGGCAAAGATGAGCAGTTCACCCAGAAAAAGGAGTGGCACAAGATTGAGCCAGAACTTGCTCCAGACAAGCGCCCGAAGCGAGATAGGGGAGGTCTGGAGAATCCAAAAAGCTTTTCCCTCCAAGCTGACTGCCGGGAAGGCGAAGCGAACAGCAATGGCGCTCAGAACAAATCCAGCCAATGCCAGGTTGGTGAAAGAGATCACAGTACGCAGCGCGGAGCCGGGGATAGGCGAGCGGTCTATGGGGAGGACTTTGAAGTTGTAGAGATAGACCACGATGAGCGCTAACAGGAGAAAGAGCTGCGACCACTGCGTCGGGTCGCGCAAGAAGGTCTTGATGTCTTTGATCATGATCGCTTTGGCGGTTTCCGGGAACAAGCAAGTCATACCATGGATTATCCGGTCGAGAAAATATCCTTGGCGCCGCCCCTGCTTCGATTCCTGGGCTTTGGACCAGCCGGTCAAGTAAACGGCGCTCGAAATCCAGCACGCCGCCAACGGTAGAAACAGGGCGTAGCTCAAAAGCAAGGGATAGAAAAACCATAGATCAACCGGTTTTTTAAACAAAGAGGCGGCAAAGATCTCCGCCGACCAACTGCTGGGCAGGTAGGGTGAGGAAGGGGTCTCCATGGCTGACAGAAACTCGAGAAAATGACCGAAGGCCTCGGGCTGAACGAGCCTTTCCGGTTGGGAAAAGCGAAACAGAAGGTAGAGAATGATAAAAGCGAAGAGCCCGATAAAGAAAAGAATGTCCCGAATCCTCCGGGCTGGCAGAAAGTAAACGAAAAGATGAGTGATCGCTACTCCAATGGCAGCGGGAATGACCAGGAACAAGGGGAGGACGAGGGCTGTCCAAACATAGAAGTTGACCCCGCCTCGAAAGGCAGAGGCGTAAGCCGCAAAAATGGGCAGGCTGAAGAACAGCACCATCCAGGAGGAGTTGAGGGTTGTCGTGGCCAGGCGCGAGTAGAAGAAGGAGGGTAGCCGGGTTGGGGCCGATAGAACGAGATCCAGATCGCGCGCCAAAAAAAACGCCGACAGAGCCGTAATGAGATTGCTGAAAAGAAGCATCGATAAAAAGGTGAGCAAAATGATCAACAGGAGCTGATAGGCGAGGGCCGGTCCCAGCTCATGGACCGTTTGGAAGTAGATCAACACGCGCCTCACGATCCAATAGGTGGCAGCCCAGAGACCGAGCCCCAGGCAGCCTAGGATTAAGCTGCGCATCCATCTCGTTTTCCGCCGCCAAAAATCGTTTTTCCAGGATAGAAGAATCGGCGAGAGTAAAGTCACAAATGATGACATGTGGAAAAAAAATTTTGAATTTTGAGTGTTGAGTTTTGAATTTCTAACCAAAAATTCATAATTCAAAATTATTCGGAGGTCAACTCAAGGAAGGCGCTTTCCAGCCTACCCTCTTTCATCTTAGCCAGCCGGAGGAGGTCGGGCATCGTTCCGCTGGCGATGAGCTTCCCTTTATGGATGATCCCGACGCGCTGACAGAGCTCTTCGGCCACGCTGATGCTGTGAGTCGAGAGAAAGATGGTCGTTCCCTTCTTGGCCAGAGAGCGAAACAAATCTTTGAGGGTTCTGGTCCCCTTGGGATCGATCCCAACCATCGGCTCGTCCACGACTAGGATTTTGGGCTCATGGATCAGCGAGGCGCAAAGCACCAAGCGCTGCTTCATCCCGTGAGAATAGCTTTCGACGAGTTCGTGCTTCCACTCCGAAAGCTCGAAGCACTCCAAAAGCTCGGGGATTTGCTGTTCCATCTTTCCAACAGTCAAATGGTGGAGGCTGCCGACAAATTTTAAGAACTCGAGGCCACTCAATTTTTCGTAGATGAAGGGGCGGTCCGGGATAAACCCGGTGATTGCCTTGGCCCTTTCCGGCTCCGTTTCTATGTCGTGTCCTCCTAGAATCGCCCGTCCTGAAGTGGGCCTCAGAATTCCCATCATGACGCGGATGGTGGTCGTTTTGCCGGCGCCGTTCGGCCCCAAGAAACCGAAGATTTCCCCGGGAGCGACGTCGAGGCTCAGGGAATCTACGGCCGCTAGTCTTCCGTAGTGCTTGGTGAGATTTTCCAATCGGATCATTTAAGACATCTCGACGACCTGAATCTTAATGTTGCCGATGAGCTGGAGGATGTCTATTTGCCGGTCGATTTCGCCTTCAAGAAATTTGACGTGAGTGATATCGGCGGGGAATTGATTCAGGACCGAATCCACCGATACCCATCTGCCCAGCCAAATCTCCGACCAGGCGTGATAATAGAAAGCGCCGCGAAGATAGACCAGACCCACAACGGTTTTTGCCGGAATTCCGGCGGCCCTGGCCAAGGCATTAAAGAGGACGGCGTGCTCGTTGCAATCGCCCCTTTTGGTATGCAGGACTTCCAGGGCATTGGGGATGCTCACCGTCGGCTCCTTGGCGAGATTGTTGTAAATCCACTCCCTGATTCTTTCGGCGGCTTTGACAGCGTCCGTCTCACCTCTCAGCACTCTTTGGGCTAGGCCGCGGATCTCAGGATGGTCGCTTTGCAGAAACGGCGTCGATTGAAGATAGGAGGCGAGGCGCTGATCCTGAAGCGGTATTTTGTAAGAGCGGATTTCGCTCAAGTCTTCCCGTTGGATTTCCAGAATATCTCCGTCCAGTCGCTGACGGTCTCCGGTTAGAACGAAGCTTGTGAGGTTAAAGCCGGAGAGCTTGAGTTTAAGCAGCCTTTTACTCCCCGGATCGACAATGGGCGTCTGTGTAGGAACAGCCGTTTGTGTGATGAGGTCGAGAGAGATCGACCTTGTTTGTGGAAGAGTCTTTGCCTGCTCGGGGTTCTGCTTGACTAGGGAAAAACCTGCAGGCGTTTCCTCCTTGAGAGTTCTCCCTTGTCCGTCCACCCATGAGATCACCGAGATTCCTTTGAATCGCTGCCGGATGCGCAGCGCCGGTTCCATCCTGTCTCCCACCTTGATTCTTTCCCGTCCCTCGACGGTGACGGTCGTGATCTGCTGCGATAAGGTCGAGGGATCAAAGGTAGGGAAGAGCTGTTCCGTTCCAAGCTCGAAGTTCTGGGTCACGACATAAGGCTTAAGGGCCGCCAGCAAGTAGGGAGGTCGAGCCATGGGAAGGGTTTTTTTCGAAACGTAACCTCCGGAGTCTATTTCTAGCTGGAGTGTGCTTCCTTCAATTATGCCGCGAGCCTTGAATCTGACCTCATTAGATTGGAGATCGAAATCAAACTGCTTTAGGGTCCAGTCTTGAGTCGCCGTTGTCGCCATTCGAGTCTTCACAGTCTGGACAGTGCCCAAGAGATTTAGCCGCAGGACCGAGGAGTCTTGGATGAGATAGCCCTGACCGTTCGGGGTAATCTTTTGTCCGGCATAGCCGATCTTTTCTCCTCGGTAAAAGATGCCCCACCATTCCTCCGTGGGTTCGGTGATCGTGGTCACGGTTTGGAAGGCAAGTGGAGGGGGCGGGGCCCGGAGCTGGCGCCTTAACAGTAGAACGTTCATCAGGCACCAGAAGAGAACAACAGTTATGGTGAGGACTCGCTTCACAGTTGAGTAGAAAAGATTATATGGTAATAGGAATAGGGCGCCTTTTCAAACTTGTGAGCGCCGAAAGCTTCGGATCGATGAAATTTGTCGCCGACAAAATGCTAGGGAGGCTTGCGAAATGGCTTCGGGTTATCGGACAGGACGTTGCCTACGGCCCCCATCTATCGGGCCACGGACTCATTCGGGAAGCGCGCAGGGAGGGGCGGATGATCCTTACGCGTGATCACAGCGTCACAAAAGGAAATCCCCCCGACTATCTTCTGATCCAGAGCAACCAGTTCCGTGAGCAGCTCCAGCAGGTGATTCATGCCTGCCACTTGGATCCCTGGAAGGAGCCTTTTACCCGCTGTGTCGAGTGCAATACCGCCCTGGTTCCTATAGCCAAGGAGAAAGTCGAGAATCGAGTCCCGCCTTATGTTTTCACCACGCAGGAAAAGTTTTCTTTCTGCTCGAAGTGCCAGCGTATCTACTGGCCCGCAACGCATCAGCAGAAAATGTTGGAAGAGCTAAAGGCATTGGGAATTTCGTCGAGCTAGAATTTAGTGAACCCGTGTGGTAATTAGGGGTAGTATCTCACTCCCCGGTTGAGCCTGAGGCCCATCAGCCTCCGGCTGAGGCTGTACAGAAACTACACATGGCGTATGTTTACGTTTTGCGAAGTCTGAAAAACAACAAACGGTATGTTGGATGCACAGTAAGTTGGATGCACAGTAAAGCATCCGTCAGAGAGGTTGGCAGAGCATAATGGTGGTAATACGCAGTGGACCCGCCAAAACGGCCCGTTCGTCCTGCTTCACGTGGAAGAATTTACGGAGCCTGCAGCAGCGCGCAAGCGTGAGCGCTTTCTCAAGTCAGGAAAAGGCCGGCAGTGGTTGAATCGAATACTCTCCACAAGTTCAGTGGGTAAAACAGCCATAGACTAGGCTGTAAAAAGCACGAACAGCGTGATATATGTTCATTTACTCCCCGGTTGAGCCTAGGGCTCATCAGTCTTTAGGCTGAAGCTCATACAGCCGGTAGAGCAGGTTCCGTCAGAGGCGGATCAGCCTCTGGCTGAGGCTGCCAAAAAAGCAAGAAGCAAATAACATTTAATATACTCCCCGGTAGCTCAGCCGGTAGAGCAGGTGGCTGTTAACCACTTGGTCGGGGGTTCGAGTCCCTCCCGGGGAGCCAACTTTTTAACGCAGCAGCGCACAATCGCAGAGGGAGGAAAGACCATGGCGACCATTCTGGGTAGCGGCCCGTTCCGCTACGAGCTCGTCGAAGGCTGGGGTCAATTGCCCGACGGCTGGACTTATAAAGAAGTGGCCTCCGTCGGCGTCGATAAAAGAGACCAGGTCTACGTCTTTAGCCGGGGCGAGCATCCGGTCATCGTTTTCGACCGCCATGGAAAGTTCCTGAAGTCGTGGGGCGAAGGGACGTTCAAACGCGCCCACGGCGTCACGATGGGACCCGATGAGTCGATTTATCTCACGGACGACGGCGATCACACGGTCAGGAAGTGCACGCTCGACGGAAAAGTTCTTCTACAGTTAGGCATTCCGGACAAGCCCGCGCCCTATCAGAGCGGCGAGCCATTCAACCGTTGCACCCACGTGGCGCTCTCGCCGAAGAACGAGATTTACGTCTCCGACGGTTACGGCAACTCGCGCGTGCACAAGTATTCGCCCAACGGGAAACTGCTTTTCTCGTGGGGCGAGCCGGGAAGCGATCCCGGACAGTTTAACATCGTGCACAACATTTGCACCGACAAAGACGGTTGGGTTTACGTCGCCGACCGGGAAAACCATCGCATTCAAATCTTCGACGGCAACGGGAAATATGAGACGCAGTGGAACAACATGCACCGGCCCTGCGCGCTCTACATGGATACCACCGGCAGTGAGCCCACTTGTTACGTCGGCGAGCTCGGCCCGGGCATGACGGTGAACAAGGAGAGTCCGAACCTGGGAAATCGGGTGGACATCTATAATAAGGAAGGCAAGCGTCTGGCGCGGCTCGGGGACATTCGCGGCGGTGAAGCGCCCGGCCAGTTCATCGCGCCGCACGGGATCGCCATGGATTCGCGCGGCGATCTGTACGTGGGCGAGGTTTCCTGGACCATCATGGGGCAGCATCTAAAGTCGCCGCGCGAGCTGCGCAGTCTGCAAAAGCTGCGACGGCTAAGTTAACCACTGAGATGACGTATGGCTAAGCAAGAACCGCGCGTGCCGGTGCACGGCGATCCGGGCCACTGGATCCATACTTCGCAAAGTCCCAGACAGGTTCGTGTCGTCTTCGGTGGCGAGACGATCGCCGAGAGCAAGCGTGCTAAACTGCTGCGCGAGGACGGCGTGCTGCCTGTCTATTATTTCCCGCGACAGGACGTGCGCATGAATTTGCTGCTTCCGACGGAGCACAAGAGCAGCTGCCCATACAAGGGCGAGGCGTCGTATTGGACGGCGCGGTCTGGCGCTAGGGTCGCGGAGAATGCGGCCTGGAGTTATGTCAATCCGTTGCCGGAAGCGGCCGGAATCCGCGAATGCATCGCGTTTTGCTGGAACAAGATGGACGCCTGGTACGAGGAGGACGAAGAAATCTTCGTCCATCCCCGCGATCCGTACAAACGAGTCGACGCGATCCGAAGCGCCCGTCATGTCCGCGGTGGCGGAGACGCGCCGCCCCACGCTCGTCTTCGAGACCAACCATCCGGTGCGCTACTACATTCCGCAGCAAGACGTGCGGATGAATCTTCTGGTGCAGAGCGCGACCCAATCGCGCTGCCCTTACAAAGGGCCGGCCTCTTACTGGTCGGCGCGCATCGGTGATCAGCTCTTTGAGGACATGGTTTGGAGCTATATGGATCCGATCCCGGAATGTCCCAAGATCAAGGGCCTGCTCTGCTTCTTTCACGAGCGCGGCGCCGAAATCTACGTGGACGGCGAGAAGATACCGCCGCCGCAGACAAAGTGGGCGCGCGAGCTGAAAAAGTGAGATGAAGGACGGGAACTATGCGGGCGCTTTTTTGGGACGGCCGGGTGCTGCGCTTGGAATCGTCCCGGCCGACGCCCGGGACTGACCGCCAATTCGCGCTTGTCCGCGTTCGGCTCGCCGGAATCTGCTCCACCGACCTCCAGATTTTTAAAGGCTACATGGGATTTCGAGGCGTGCCCGGCCACGAGTTCGTCGGCGAGGTGGAAGAGGGGCCGAAGACTCTCGTCGGCAAGCGCATCGTCGGGGAGATCAATTTCGCCTGCGGCAAGTGCGAGTTCTGCCAGCGCAGCCTCGGCCGTCACTGTCCCAATCGGCGCGTCATGGGAATTGTCGGCGCCGACGGCAGCTTCGCTGAGTATGTCGCTGTTCCGACGGCGAATCTCCATCTCGTGCCCGATAATGTTTCCGACGAGGAAGCGGTTTTTACAGAGCCTCTTGCCGCGGCGTTTGAAATCCTGGAGCAGATTCAACTCAGCCCAGGAGATGACGTGCTTGTCATGGGGGACGGGAAGCTTGGGATGTTATGCGCGCAGGTGCTGAAGTTAACCGGCGCTGGTGTGACTGTGTTGGGAAAACATCCAGAGAAACTCTCGCTGATTAAGAGGACCGGTGTCCGCACGCTGCTTCTCTACAACTGGAAGCCACGCCTTTTCGATGTGGTCGTTGAAGCGACCGGCTCCGACTCCGCATTGAAACTCGCCATGAGCGCTGTTCGCCCTCGCGGGACTCTGGTTCTGAAGAGCACCATCGCCGCCGATCACACCGTCTCTCTCGCGCCCTTGGTGATCAACGAGATCACCGTCATTGGCTCCCGCTGCGGCCTGTTTCCTCCCGCGCTGCAGGCACTGGCAGAAAAAAGTGTCTTAGTGACGCCGATAATCGAAAAAGTCTATCCGTTAAATGCTGGAATAGAGGCGGTCACCCATGCCGGTCGGGCGGGGGCGCTGAAAGTATTGCTGCGGACTTAGTGTCTGTCGTGTAGCCGTGCGTTATCGGGCTTGAAACGCTTGACCTTAATCTGATCGCCATGCATGCGGGCCTGAGCGGCGTCGTAACCAGCCTGCATTTTCAAGAGCAGGTCCATACTGACGCCGAAGGCCTTTTCCAGGCGAAGCGCCATCTCGGCAGAG
>VBLN01000451.1 GCA_005878685.1 Deltaproteobacteria bacterium
AGCGGCTGCATCAAACGCTCGGCTATGTGAGTCCCGCCGCCTTCGAAGCACGGCGGGATGTGCCTTAACTACGTGTCCGTGAAATCCGGGATAGCGCATGATCGTTTACGGCCACAAGCCTCTCCAGGAACTCTTTGCCCTTAGATTTCTTCCCGATTGATTTCACTTGCAGAACGCTAACAAGTTCAAGAGAGAAAAAAACGATCATTCATCGATTAGCCTATCAAGCCTTGTCGAACTACTTCACTGTTTGAGGATTGGCTCTCTAAAGCAGACAAATCTAGGAACTGGACCCAAACACTGAGGCTATAACCATCCTTTTTCAATATCGTGTTTGGCTAGGTCTTTCAGGGCTTCCACGCCGAGCTTTTCATACGCCTGCTGGTAAATCGCGTTCTCTAAATAACCTATCTGTATATATCCGCGATGCGTTTGCATTGCCTTCTTCGTAAACAGAAACTGTGTATCCCTCTAACCCTATGTCCTTGTTGGAAGTAGTCACAACCAACTTATAAGTTTTACCCTTCCACTCATATGGTTCATTCAGTTCCATTTGGCTTCCTACTCTAAAGACTACCCTACACCGTCGTTAACTTTAAGTCCGCGAAATTCCCTTTCCGAAGGACTGTTGCCAGGCATCCTTGACCATCGGTACAAACGCTCTTGCCATGTTCACATAGAACCAACGCAGGTATTTGAGATAGGCGACGACTCCTTTCTCATTGATGATTTTTAGATTCTTGGGGATCTCGCGTAAGAGGAGACGACAATACCCCACAATAGCTTGCAATATCCGTAATGTCACATAAATGCCACTCAAGACGAAGTTGATCGGCATCATGATCGCTAAAATGGGGAACACGATCAAGATCAGGAACACTGTCATCAGATTGAGTCGTTTCTGCATGCGCGCTTTCATGTGAACCACCATGCGCTCTTGAACCAGGACGGGCTGTCCTAGGAGAAAACAAGCCACATTTGCAAGGAATTGCAGTATCGCTAATACGAAGAAGTCAATGAACCACAAGACCATGTTAATAGGAAACCACACTACGATAAACAGCAACCTTCCAAAGCGGATCAATGACGGCTCTTTCCGACCTCCCCCAACTTCCCCAATCCCAAGTTCCCCAATAATGTCGTCAAACTTCTCACCCTTTCTCTGCACCAGCCACGCCTGCCTTTTGGCCGCCAGCCGCGCCCTGACGGCCCGCAGCTCCCGCCACGTCCAGAACGGTCGAACCAGGAAGCAGACGCCCCAGGACGCCCAGACCCAGACCACCGCCAGCATGAACCAGAACCAGACCCACGCCCAGAGCGCGGCGGCATACAGGCGTATCGAGAGAGAGGTTCCCACATGCCAGGGAGCTAACAGACGGCTGCTCACGGTGATCCGTTCACGTACAGTGAGCGGAGCCTGACCGGTGGAGAGATCATGCATGAACTCAAAATACGACATCCACTGCGCGAACGACCAGTCCCTCATTTCTCCCTCCTTCTACGCTGATGCGGTCGGCGCAGAAGACAAAAACATCGCAAGCCGGATGTGGAAGTAACCAACGCCGCTACATTGCCTTATATGAACACATAGCTCTTGGATCGAGGCCGGAAGCTTTCTTTACTAAATTAATAAGATCAATTGTTGCATGGTAAAAAGCTTTTGCTTCTTCGACCCGAACAGTTCGAGTGTATTCCCAATCATTGAGTTTATCATGCAGCTCTTTTGAGTCTTTTGTTTCAACGATCTGGACTGTTTCTATGCTGTAGGGAGATGCGTGGACAAGCGAGTTTCTCCACTTTCTCATAGCCTCAATAGTTTTGAAAGGTTCAGACGACTGGTCAATGCTTACCCCTAAAGACTTACATACCATCAGGATCTTATTCCAAAAGTTGTTCTGCCTTTTATATTGCCGATAATTAAATCCTTTGTACTTTTTGTCTCTCGACATAGAAAAAGCGATCGAGGTTATATAACTCTCAATTGCACAAAACGAAAGCAGCATAGCCCCGGTAAGGAAGGAGAATTCTTGCTCGCCTTTCCTTTCAAAGTCTTTTGCTCTTTTTACAGCTTTTGCTGACATCAAGAGATTCCAAGACGCTCTCACCGTTAAATCCCAGTCATGGTTTTCCGCATAATATTCGAATGGCATAAGTTTCTCTTTCTACAGTTTGGGGTAACTCACGTCACGCCACCCCTTTCCCATTGGTCATACTTCTGAAAGAGCGGTTCCAGCACGATATCGAGGGGCTTTCACCTTGGGGCAGTACGTGATAATCACATCACTGGTATCCTGCTTTTGGGCGCTGTTCGACCAGTTCCAGCTCCCCATGACGACAGTGGCTCCCTAGCCAAGGACTCGAACCTGCGCCCCCGGCAAGGCTAGGCCACACATAGGGACCTGTCAAGCGGGGGAAGGGGGAATGGGTGGTTCCCGCGCCGCTTGAGCGGCGCTGAACACCGCGGCCCCGTCTCAGTAACACGGGGGCCTACTGATACATAGCTGAAAACCTGGGGCAGATCGAATTAGCGGGTGGCGCGTAGCAGGACTCCCTCCGCGCGCAGAAACGAGGAGCACGGTGGGATGCTGAGCAGACAGGACCTGCTCTGGACACCCCTCACCCTGCCCTCTCCCTCAAGAGGCGAGGGGAATTTTTGGAGACCCTTCGACTAGCTCAGGGTGACCGGAGTGAGATTGCTTCGCTTCGCTCGCAATGACACGCGAAAATTACAAACTCCCCAGCTCGCCTTCGTAGAGGAAGGCGCGGGTGTCGCGGGCGATGGCGTCTGGATCGCGCTGGATGCGCGCGACGCCGGTCTCCATCGCGGAGCGGGCTACTGCCGCCGCGACCGCCGGGGGCACGCGGAAGTCGAAGGCGTCGGGAATGATGCAGTCGGGCCGCAGGTCGCCCTCCGGGATCACGTCGGCCAGCGCCTGGGCCGCCGCCTGCTCCATCTCAAACGTGATGGCAGTGGCCCGCACGTCCAGCGCGCCGCGGAATATGCCCGGAAAGACCAGGCTGTTGTTGATCTGATTGGGAAAGTCCGAGCGGCCGGTCGCCACAATCCGCGCGCCGGCGGCGAGGGCGTCTTTCGGCATGATCTCCGGGACCGGATTCGCCAGGGCAAAGATCACCGGCTCCCGCGCCATCGTCTTCAGCATCTCCGGTTTCAGCACGCCCCCGGCCGACACCCCGATGAACACGTCTCGACCCGGCAACGCCTCTTCCACCTGACCCGTGAGCCGTCCCCGGTTCGTCTGGGCGGCCAGCTCCGCCAGCGTCGGGTTCATGCCCACCTCGCGTCCTTCGTACACGATCCCATGCACGTCGGTCAGGATGATGTCTCGCGCCCCACGTCGGAGCAGGAGATGCGCGATCGCCGTTCCGGCCGCGCCAGCCCCGCAGATGACGATCTTCGCGTCCTCCAACCGACGTTTCAGCAGCCGCATGGCGTTCAGGATCCCCGCGAGCACCACCACCGCCGTCCCGTGCTGGTCGTCGTGGAAGACCGGGATGTCCAGCGCGGCCCGTAAGCGCCGCTCGATCTC
>VBLN01000452.1:0-1289 GCA_005878685.1 Deltaproteobacteria bacterium
AGCCCTAACTTTTTTCCACCTTGAAGATACTCTTCGATCTTTTCGCCCAGGTGGTGCAGGTTAATGATGACCTCTTTGATGCCGTAATGCCTGAGGAGCAGCAGAGGGTATTCGATCATAGGTCGGCCGGCCACTGGGACGAGGGCCTTGGGAAGTTTGTCGGTCAGCGGGTGCAGGCGGGTCCCTTGCCCGGCGGCGAAGACCATGGCTCTCATGACACCCAGCCTCGAATTTTGAATTTTGAGTTTTGAGTTTTGAATTCAACATTCAAAATTAAAAATTCATCATTGCAGAGCCCTTTCATCGCATCTCCTCAAACTGCGTCGCCAGGATCGGAATCAGATGGCTAAATCGCCGATGCCGGTTGAGGTTGCGTCTCAAACGCTTCAGGGTGGGCGGGATATATTTTTTGTAGCCTGGCTTGCCTTTGACTAAATCGAGATAATAGAAGCGCCCCACGACCTTAAAGTCTCGCTGCACCGCCGACAGAATATAGTTTTCGAGAAATCTATCCCGGTTGACCCGTTTTTCTCCCATCTCTTCTCGCTGCTGCAAATAGTAGTCCAACAGGCGAGTCTCCACGTCGGATCGGATGATGCGGTCGGTCTCGCGATCATTTAACAGAGAGGCTAGATCGTACTGAGAGGGCGCCAGAAGAGCGTCTTGAAAATCGATCACCGCGACCTCATCGTCGTGAACCATGAGGTTCCAACTGTGGTAGTCCCTGTGGCTTAGAGAAGGGGGTTGGCTTGCCAAAAGGGTCGCGATCTCCTCAAAGCTCTTTCGGAGTCGCTGTTTGTTGCCGTCGCTTATTTCTGCGCCCGGTCTCTTTTCCAGTCCGTACTCGATGAAGTGATCGAATTCCCACATGTAAAGACGAAAATCAAAACGTCGCTGAAAAGCGATGCAGGAATCGTCCGGTCGCCGCGTCCCTTCAACGTGGATGAGAAGGAGTTGGTCGATCGCTTTTCGGTACCACTTTAAGATCTCCGCCGCAGGAAGCTCCTGGACATGGTCCCAGAGAGAACGGTCACCCAGGTCTTCCAAGAGGATGATGCCCTCTTCAACCCATTGGCCGTAAAGCCCTGGGACTCTAACGTTCAACTGCCTGAGAAAGCCGTGGAGGCTGAGGAAGGGGAGCTCCTTAGGCGGCTTGTCGAAGATGGCCAGTTCCTCGGAAGAGAGTGGCAAGGAACTTCCTGCAAGCTCCATGATGATAATCGAGCGAGGTGAGTTCGGGCTGTCTATTAGGGCACGGTAGTAGCGCCTACTGGAAGCATCTCCGGCAA
>VBLN01000452.1:1303-3449 GCA_005878685.1 Deltaproteobacteria bacterium
AGCTTTTTGAAGGATCTTTCCATCGTCTGGCTCAACTTGTGCGGTCCTTCGTTGTCGGCTATACTACCGCCTAATTATGAATTTTCCGAGAGCTCTTGTCATCTATTTTACTATTTTTTTTCTTTATCTGGCTTTGCAGGGCTACCTCTTCTTTCGCATCCGTAATTATCTTCGCCATGGGATATTCAGGCGAGAAATCCAGAGGTTTCTCTTGGGTTTCGTGATCTCTCTTTTTCTCCTCGCGCTGTTTCCTGTTGTCTGGCGCTTCTTCTTTGGTTGGCAGAACCATCCGCCGATTCCGTGGCTTTTTCGGAGCCTATCTTACTTCTCAGCTATCTGGGGGTTTGGCTCGATCGGGGCGGTACTTGTGCTCCTCGGCTATGAGTTCTCTCGTTTGCTTCTTAGGATTTCTAGAAGCGCTGTAACGTCGCCCGACCTTCGGCGGCGCGACTTTTTAAAGAAGGGCGTAGGCATTGCGGCGACGGCACCCTTTCTCGTTTCCGGCTATGGGGTGCTCCTGGGCCGACACCGTTTTGGAGTGGAGGATTTTGAGCTTCCGGTGAGTGGCCTTTCTTCGGACCTCTCCCATTTCTCTATCGTGCAGCTTACGGATATTCACGTGGGGCCCTTTATGCCGGCAGAGGAGCTTGCGGCCTATGTTGAGGCTGTCAATCGGCTGAAGCCGGACCTCATAGCGCTCACGGGTGATTTCATCTCGACTACTGTGGACGAGGTAGCTCCCTGTGTGGATACCTTAGCGGGATTGAAGGCGCGTTACGGTGTTTTCGCTTGCATGGGCAACCATGACGTCTATGCGGGTGCAGATGGTGAGCTCACCCGTCGGTTCACTGAGAAGGGCATCCAAGTCTTGCGCAACGATGCAGTCTCTCTGTCCGTCAACCAGACAAAGCTCAGCATTCTCGGCATCGAAGATCTGCGCTGGGGGAGGCCCGACTTGACGCGCGCGCTTAGGGCCGCAGAGCGAGAACCCGGAGAGGTGAAACTGCTGCTTTCCCATCGTCCAGAAGCGTTTCCTCAAGCTGCTCAGAGCGGCATCGACGTCATTCTTTCAGGCCATTACCATGGGGGTCAGGTGAAGCTCGACTCCGATCCGGAGAGTCTCTCGATTGCGCATTTTGTTACGCCCTACCCTGAGGGAATGTTCAGACTCCCTCGCCAATACAGCGGGCCTGTGGCAGATCAAAGAGATGCGGTGCTGTTTGTCAGTCGAGGTATCGGGATTACCGGCCTTCCCATCCGCATCAACTGCCCGCCCCAAATCGCCCATTTGATGCTCAAGAAGGCGTGATAGAGACAGGGACAGAGACAGAGAAAGGGGGGTGCGGTCTCTGTCTCAAATCTCTGTCTGTTTTGAGCCGGCGCCGCCAGCCCTAGACCGCTCACGTTCCCCCGAAGCCGATAGTCACCTTGCCGCCTTCAACGATGACCGGAATCTCGCGGTTTTTGGAATATTCCAGCATCCGCTTGAGCCCCTCGGCGTCCTTCAAGACATTAATGTAATCGAAACGAATCCTGCGTCGGGAGTAGTCCTCACGGGCCCTTGAGATGTAAAATCAGAGATCCTGCCCAAAGATGAGAACCTTATCACTGGCCATGACGAGAGCTATTCTAAGTCAGGAAGATTAAATTGCAAGAGACTACGTCGCCATGTTAACTTCTTCAGCATCAGAGCGTTTCGTAGCCCGGAGGACAGGTGGCCTTTAAAGTTGCTGTGGCTCAGATCAAACCCAAGCTGGGGGATCTCCAATCCAACCTTTCACTTTACGAAGAGAAGATAGGTCAGGGGAGGAAGGCGGGGGCCGACTTGTTGCTCTTTCCCGAGCTGAGCCTTACCGGCTATTTCCTGCGTGATATGGTCCCGAACGTCGCTTTAAAGCTTTCCTCGGGGGAGGTGAAAAAGCTTGAGAGGCTGAGTCGAGGGGCGGCGTTTGTTGCCGGGTTGGTCGAAGAGAGTTCGGATTATCGCTTCTATAATGCGGCGGTCTATTTCGAAGACGGCGAGATCCGCCATGTTCATCGCAAGGTCTATCTCCCGACCTACGGGATGTTTGATGAACAGCGCTATTTTGCCCGTGGAGACCGGATTCGCGCCTTCGACACGAAGTTCGGTCGCATAGCGATGCTT
>VBLN01000452.1:3461-3882 GCA_005878685.1 Deltaproteobacteria bacterium
TCGACCGCATATCTTGCCGCCTTAGATGGGGCCTTGGCTATTCTCTGCCCTTCGACAAGCCCGCTGCGCGGCATTACCGACGGGCAAGCTCAGGATGACAATGCGCTGTACTGGGTGTTGCTCAATCGGACCTACGCTCAGACCTTCGGTCTCTTCTTGATTTACGGAAACCGGGTGGGGTTTGAAGATGGTGTCGGCTTTTGGGGGGGGTCGGAGATTCTGGATCCTTTTGGCCAGAGAATCGGCAAGGCTAAATATTACGAGGAGGATTTCATCATCGGTGAAGTAGCCATTGATTCCGTCCGACGCAAGCGAACTATGGCGCCGCTGCTCCGGGACGAGGATGTGGACCTAACCATCAATGAACTTATGCGCATCCGAGGGCGGCCATCCGACTTAAAAAAGGGTCAGGGGTTAGACG
>VBLN01000012.1:0-7580 GCA_005878685.1 Deltaproteobacteria bacterium
AGCTTGCAAGGCTTAGCCCTGTGGACTTCGATTCTTGCAGTACGCCTGCTCTCGCTCACGGCGGTCCAGCTCCTTTTTGTCAAGGAGCGCGGATCATGGCGTTACCTTTGGCTGGCCGCGGTTCTCGATTTTCTCAAGATTCCTTTGTGGCTGGAAAGTTACCTCGATCCCTATGTGGTTTGGCATGGGAAAAAATATCGCGTTATGGCTGACGCCACCGTAAGGCCTGTTACTTGAAAAGGACGTCCCGCGCTATAGATTTTTTGAGTTCCTACGTCAGGGCGAATTATCGGGCCGGTTCAGTGATAGGAAATGTTTCCGCCCCCCTGATCGAGGTCAAGGAGAGGCCTCCGCCCTGCAAAACCATCTTCGATGTGATGCCAGTGGGTCAGGTTTTCTTCCCCGTACCGCCAACAGAGGAAGACAATCTCTCCGGAAAAAACACAGGGAAAATCCACCAATCCCTCTTCAACACCTTTACAGACGCAACCGTAAGCGTTGACTTCGTCCACCAGTTCCCTAACCTCCTGAATCAAGCAAGCAATCGTGTCCCTTTCGTGCAGTCGCTCCATCAGGTTCGGACTATCTGGACTGAGGTTCTCTTCCCGGATAACGGTCTCTGTCTCCAGCCGCAGAAAATCCAGCTTGTCGAAGATCTGCTTCATTAGAGGACGCAGAAGCGGAAGGAGATTATTGGCCTCTTCGACGGTAAACAAACGGGAAAACTGTTCCGAGGTTGCCATCACTCCACCGCGATCTGAGACAAGGCAGCTACAGGTTCATTTCGAGCTTAATCTCCCGCAAGAGAGCAATATTATCCGCATGTCCAGTCATATGAGCGGTGACCATGCCACGAATCGGACGCCCTAGAAGAAAGAAATCGCCCACGATATCGAGAATTTTGTGACGCGCAAACTCTTCCGGGAAGCGCAACTCGGTATTGATCACTTTTTCGTCATCGACAAGGATGCAGTTGCTCAGGCGCCCTCCGTTGATGAGACCCAACTGCTCGAGTTTTTCCATATCTTTGAGAAAGCCGAAGGTTCTTGCCGGCGCGATCTCCTCTTTAAACGATTCAGGATCTTTAGAGAGATACGTATATTCCTGGGTTCCTATCGGCTTCGGATAGCTGAGGAGATATCGCACCCCGAAGGTTTCTGCGGGCTCCACGGCGATAGACTCTCCATTTTGCTCGCCAACCCGATAGGGCCGGTCAATGACGATCTCGGACCATTCCTCCTCCTGCTCTTCGATCCCTGCTTCTTCAATCAGCCGACAAAACTCCAGGGCCGAGCCGTCCATGATGGGGATTTCGCCATGCGTCTTCACCAACAAGTTACTAATCCCGTAGCTGTGCAGGACCGCCAGAAAGTGCTCTACGGTTCCCACGACGATCCCTCTGCCTCGGAGCGAAGTCGCGTATCCCGTAGATCCCACATAATCCAAGTGGGCCGGAACTGTCGCATCGGCCGATATGCCGCTAAAGAGAATCCCGCTATTCGGAGGCAGGGGATGGAGAATCAGGCCGGTCTTAATACCCGAATGAAGCCCTTGGCCTGAAATGACAACGCTCTTCTTTAGCGTCTTCTGCCTTAAGCCGTCGCCCGAACGTGAGGCGGACACAGTCGTCCGCCGAGAGCGGCCTTTTTTCTTTGCCGCTTTTGAACCCCTTTCTTTTTCCTCGACCGATGCAGCTTCCCCCAGCGCGCGCCGAACAGTCAACAGCAAACCGTCGAGCGAGAGCGGCTTCTCGATGAAGTCAAAGGCTCCCAGCTTCGTCGCCGCTACCGCCGTATGGATATTCCCATGGCCCGAAACCATAACAACGTTGACCTCAGGCGCTTGCTTCTTGATCTCTTTAAGAAGCTCAATCCCATCGACTTTGGGCATCCATATATCGAGAAGCACGAGTCGCGGACGCTCTTTCGAAATGAGTTCCAATGCCTTGCTTCCGTCAGAGGCCTCGATCACTCGGTACCCCTCATCCGTGAGAATTTCCCGGATGGACTCCCGAATGCGCTCCTCATCATCGACAACAATGGTTTCCGTGGTTCTCTTTGTGCTCACTATCCCTCATCCCTCCAAGGGTCCTTTGCTAGGAAGAAGCGACTTGTCTTCTCACCTCGCGGGAATCTACCCGACCCCGCACCGGCAATTCGATGATGACGCGAGTACCCTTGGGATCGTTGGGGCGCACTCGAATGTAGCCCCGGTGATCGGCCACAATCGCGCTGACGATGGCCAGCCCCAAGCCGGTTCCATCCTTTTTGGTAGAAAAATAGGGTTCAAAAATCCTGGCCCTCACATCCGGAGCCAAGCCGCAGCCGTTATCTGCTACTTCCAACTGAACGACACCGAGAGACGGCTCATAAGCAGTGGAAACTCGGACCTCTTCCTTTTCTTCCACTGCGGCGACTGCGTTGTCCAAGAGATTGACGAGGGATCTCTTGATCTGGTCCCGATCTAATTCAAGCGGCGGCAGCTCTCCGTTTTGAAAGTGGAAGTCGATCCCCTTGTGTCCCTCCTTGAAGAGAAAGAGGGCCTCCTTGACGACCTCATTCAAATCATTGGGCGCCAATTCTGCGGCCGGAAGACGGGCAAACTGAGAAAACTCGTTGACCAGGTTTTTTAGTTCCTCCACTTGCTTGATGATGGTTGTCGTGCACTTATCCAAGATCGCTCCGTTGCCTTCAAGCAGCTTCGCATAGCGCTTCCTCAGCCGCTCGGCAGAGAGCTGGATGGGCGTCAATGGGTTCTTGATTTCGTGCGCGATCCTTCGCGCCACCTCGCGCCACGCCTCCATCCTCTGAACCTTTTGAATCTGCGTGATGTCCTCCAGAAAGACCATGACGCCCAGGATGTCCCCCTCGTCGTCTCTCAAGGTGGCGGCGGTGACCATCACCGTGAGAATTCGGTCCGGGAGCGTTATTCTCATCTCGCGCTCGACACTGGCACGGCTCTTGACCTGGTCCATGATCTCGCTCATCGCCTGAAGGTGATCCAACTGGAAGACGGCCAAATAATTCCTCCCCAAAACTTGCGCTGCCTTCACGCCCAACATCTGCTCCGCGGTTCGGTTGATGGTTGTGATCCTTCCCGACGGGTCCACGGAGAGTACCCCGGCGGTAATATTTGCCAACAGAGTCTCGGTATAGCGACCTCGTCGCTCGAGCTCTAAATTGATCTGCTTTAGGTCGCGCGTCATCTGGTTGAAGGAGTCGACCAGCGTGCCGATCTCATCGTCGCCGCTGGATTCGATCTGATAGTCCCAGTTCCGGTGCGCTACCTCGTGGGTTCCCTCCGCAAGCTTCTGGATAGGCACGGTGATCCCTTTGGCCAGATAGAGACCAAACCAGGTTGCAGAAAAGATAATGACCAATGTAATCAAAAGCAAAGTGAGCAGGTAACTGTTCTTAATCGGCTGTTTGAGAATCGTCAGATGCTTGTACTGCTCGTAAGAGCGCGAGATCTGCAAGGCGCGCTTGGTGATACTTTTGGGAACGTAGTAATCCACCACCACCACGCCCAGAATTCTCCGGTCGCTGCTGTAGACGGGCACGCCGCCGCGGATGATATCTCCCTCGCCGAAGGGTTGAGTGCGCGTCACCTGCAACCCGCGCAGGGCGCGATCCAGGAAGTCGGATTCCGGCTTAATGGTTACCCCGGTGGGAACCTGATCGTTAAAAGCAACAACAAGGAGCTGGCGATCGGGCGAGAAAACCTCCACGGTCCCGAGATTGTATTCCCGCTGTTTCGCCTGGATAAACTCCTTGAGCTCCTCAAAGCGCTGTAAGTCAAAGAGCTTCTCATGCGTGATCCGCTGGCTGAGCTGGCGAGCGTAAAAAAGCGCATTGTTCCCTGAGTTTTGATAGTAGGTCTGGCCGATCTCCAGAGAACCCTGGAGGGCGTTCTCGACCTGAATATCCAACCATCTCTCGAAGGAGCTCGTCACAAAACCTCCCGCGATGAAGAAGAGCAGGAGGGTGGGCACGAGAGACAACGAGATAAAGGCCAAAACCAGACGGACCCGAAGACGAGATCCCAAGATCCGCCGCTTCCTCTCAAAGATGAGCTTCACGACGTTTCGGACTACCAGAAAGACCAAGAGGACAAGCAAAATAATGTTAATATTGAGCAGGAGGAAAAAGGCGATGTTGTTGCTAAGTGCATAGGCGGGCGAGACCTCGGGGAGCTCGACTTCGAAAAAAGCGAAAAGCAGCACTGTCAGAGTGGTGATCAGAATCACCAGCCCTTCGCGCTTTCTCCGCTTGGCCTCCTCCTTGCGGAGAGTCTCCTCCAATCCTTCTTCTACGTCGGGCACTTCGATACTCCTTCGAACCGCTTAAGAGGTGAAAAAAAACAAACGAATTTTACCTCCTAAAAAGGTAAAGAACAAGGGTGAGGAGCAGGCTGATGAGGAGACACGTTGCCAAAGGAAAATAGAAAGTAAAACGACCTCGTTGGATGTAGATATCGCCCGGAAGATGGCCCAACCAGGGGATTTTCGATCCGATAGAGAAGATAAGCCCCATGACCACCAGGAAAATGCCCAAAAATATGAGCGCCTTACCGAAGCTCTGCATCCTAGGGTCCTAAAAGTTTTTAGAATAGACTTTCTTGTTTCTTGGAGCTGATAGCTAGATTTGTCCCTGGCTTTCGGCCAAAGTGCTCATAGGCAAGAGCGGTCGCCACTCGTCCGCGGGGCGTGCGGTGCAAAAAACCGGCCTGAATCAAATAAGGCTCGTAGACGTCCTCGATCGTATCTTTTTCCTCGCCAATCGAAGCTGCTAAAGTCTCCACGCCCACAGGACCTCCGGCGAATTTGTCTATCAAGGTAAGCAGGAGCAACGTATCCATTTTGTCGAAACCCATCGGGTCGACCTCTAACATCCGCAACGCCTCTTCGGTCACCTGCTTCGTGATCCTTCCGGCTGCCTTGACCTGAGCATAGTCACGCACGCGGCGCAGGAGCCGATTGGCAACTCTCGGGGTTCCGCGAGACCGCCTGGCAATCTCCGCCAACCCTTCCTGTTCGCCGACTACATTCAGTAAAGCAACAGACCTCCCGAGAATTTGTGTCAATGCCTCCGAGTTATAAAAGTCTAAGCGAAATATAGCACCGAAACGATTGCGTAAGGGAGAGGTGAGCAGCCCCGAACGCGTCGTCGCGCCGACCAACGTAAAGCGCTTCAACTCCAGCTTGATCGACCTGGCGGATGGGCCCTGGCCGATCATGATATCGATCTGATAGTCCTCCATCGCCGGGTAGAGCACCTCCTCCACCACGTGGTTCAGCCGATGAATCTCGTCAATAAAGAGGATATCGCCTTCTTCGAGGTTCGTCAGCAGCGCGGCCAAATCTCCGGGCCTTTCGACCACCGGTCCGGAGGTCGCCCTGATATTCACACCCATCTCTCGGGCGATGATATAGGCGAGAGAGGTCTTGCCCAAACCGGGAGGACCGTGGAAGAGAATATGGTCGAGAACGTCCTTCCTTCCTCGGGCCGCGGCAATGGCGACCTTAAGGTTCTCCTTGATCGGATCCTATCCTACATACTCCTTGAAGCTTCGAGGACGGAGGTTGACCTCGTACTTCAGGTCTTCTTCTGTTCTCTTGGGAGTAAGCTGCCGCGAATCCATTTTTTACAATTGCAGATTTCAACTTTAAGAAATGGCTTCTTGACTTGGACCTATTGGCTCAGTCGGCGCAATGCTTCCTTCAAAACCTCCGGGAGCGGTCTTTCGCCTCGCTGCGTGATTTCCCGCACATGATTCTCAGCCTCCGCACGCCGATAACCTAGATTCACCAGCGCGGAGACCGCATCTTGCATCAACCGTGAGCCGTTACCTTGTCCTGTCTCTTCGGTCCGGAGAGTCAAAAACTTATCTCTCAGCTCGACGACCATGCGCTCGGCAAGCTTCTTCCCTACTCCCGGGATGGAAACAAGTCGTGGTTGATCCCCTTCCTTGAGCGCTTGGGCAAGATCGTCCGCCGGGATACCCGACAGAATATTGACAGCCAGCTTTGGCCCGATCCCAGCGACGTTATTCAGCAGCAGAAAAACCCGCTTTTCCGCCAGTTCCAGAAAACCAAAGAGCTGCAAGGCATCCTCTCTGAGATGGGTATGAATGTGAAGGGCGACGGGCTCTCCGATCTCCGGCAGGCGATAGAAGACACTCAACGGAATGAAGACCTGATATCCGACACCGCCAACGTCTATGATGACTTCTCCGGGGATCTTATGCGCCAGGTTCCCGCTAATCTTGGCAATCACAGTAGATCTAGACCTGTGGGGTCACTCCCGAGCCGCCTTCAACCCTCGGGTCTTTCCGGGAGACTCCGCACTGGCGTAGACGGCGCGGGCCGCCATGACCCGCGTTTGGAATGCACGTTCATGCAGACAGCAGATCGCAGCAGCAAGCGCATCGGCGGCGTCTGCTGGGATCTTCCCGGACAGATGAAGGAGCGAGCCAATCATCATCGCCACTTGCTCTTTTGAAGCCTGACCATAACCCACTACGGCCTGCTTGATCTCGGCCGAGGTATATTCATAAACCGATACGCCGTTCTCAGCGGCGGCGAGTAAAGCAACCCCGCGCGCTTGTCCAAGCTTGAGCGCGCTTTGCGCGTTGCGAGCGAAAAAGACCTTTTCTAAGCTCACGCGCTCAGGTTTGTATTGTTCGATGACCTCCTGGAGACCACGGTAAATCCTTCTCAGGCGGCCTCCCTGGCCGAGATTCGCTGAAGATCCTATGGTGCCGTGGGCCAGATGCCGAAGCGAGCTCCCTAACATCTCTACCACTCCCCAGCCCGTAACGACCGTGCCGGGATCCACTCCCAAAATCCTCTGAGCGCTCCCTCCCGGCTTCGCCCCCGCCCCCCGACTCGGTCGCGCCGTCATCACCCCCGATCCTCAATTTCCGACAGGAGTCCACTCTCATGGACGGTTGAAAAAAAGCTCATCTCCAATAGCCGATATCCCTCATTCCAGTTCAGAACTCATTTAGCATCGGGTCAGAGGGTCTTCTCCATCAATTCATTGGGAATATCAAAGTTGGCCGCAACGCTCTGCACATCATCATGATCCTCGAGTTCCTCGGTCAACTTGAGGATTTGCTCGGCATGTCTTTCGTCAACAGTCACTGTACTCTTCGGGATCATCGACACCTGAGCCGTTACCATCGCCACCTTTTCCTTCTCTAGATGCTCGCGGACTTTCTCTAAATTTTCCGGGCGAGTTAGAACTTCGTAGAGACCGTCTTCGTCGCGCACATCTTCCGCCCCAACATCCAACGCCAGGCCCATCAACCGGTCTTCATCGATGTGGGACTTATCCACTGTGATCAAACCCTTCTTGTCGAACATCCAGGCGACACAACCACTCTCACCCAGATTCCCCCCATATTTGGCAAACAGGCGCCGGATCTCGGAGACGGTGCGGTTTTTATTGTCCGTAAGCACATGAACCAGAATCGCTGCCCCGCCGGGTCCGTAACCTTCATATTGAACCTCTTCGTAGGAAACACCCTCGAGCTCACCGGTCCCTTTCTTAATGGCGCGCTCGATGTTGTCGCCCGGC
>VBLN01000012.1:7591-12358 GCA_005878685.1 Deltaproteobacteria bacterium
ATCTCCGCCGCCCATTCGAGCGGCGACCGTAATCTCCTTGATAAGCTTGGTGAAGCGCTTCCCTTTCTTCGCGTCCTTGGCTGCTTTTTTGTGTTTGATGGAACTCCACTTCGAATGGCCTGACATGACGGCAGAACTCCCGACAAAGATGGGACTTTCTCTACAAGCGATTGTAACTTAACACAATCCTTATCCATGGTAAATGGCCTTTTCTCATCCCCTCTTTCGTCCTACTAAGCCTTTCTGTATAATACGCCGATTAATGATTCTGAGATACCATCGGCGGGGCGGAATGACGAACAGATTGTCTTGGGCAGGGATTCCATTGCTCTTTCTCGCTGCCTGCTCCTTACCTCCAGCCAACGTTAAAGTGCCCACTCCCCCGCCAGCTCCCAGTGGCGTCAGCCAAACCGGCACCGCTTCATGGTACGGACCGGGATTTCACGGCCGGCCCACAGCGAGCGGAGTTATTTACGACCAGCATGAACTGACCGCGGCCCATCAGACTTTGCCCCTCGGTACACGTGTCATGGTCACCAATCTAGACAATGGGAAATCCATAGAAGTGACGATCAACGACCGCGGCCCCTTTGCCAAGGGAAGGATCATCGACTTGTCTTACGCCGCAGGTCAAACTCTCGGTATGATCGGGCCAGGAACCATTCCGGTGCGAATCGAAGTAATTGACAGCGGCCCGTATAAAATCGCAACGATACGCTCGAGTCTGGATTACACGCTCCAGGCCGGTTCATTTACCGATGTCGAAAATGCCCAGAAGCTCAAAGATCAATTGGCCAAGAGTTACCCTCAGATACCCGATATCTCCATCGTCCCGCTCTTCGCTAAAGACACAAACTATTATCGGGTCCAGTTAGGAACCTTCTCGGACCGCCGTGAGGCAGAGCGCCATGCGCAACAGCTAGCGCGTAAGGGATTCCCCATGATCATCATGGAAAAGTAATTATCTCTCTCGAAACCAAAGCGATCGAAAGATCCAAACTTCCGTTCGATCTGGCAGACCGCACCCATTAGTCGTCTTTGACGAAGTAGCGCTCCCCCTTTTTGTACACCCGACCTTCATGGATTAACTTAATCAGGTGCGCCTCCACAAAAAGCTGGCCCGCGCAGCATAGATTCCGGCTGCTATGGACGAGAGCGCGTCGCATCCTTCCCGTAGGAATCGAAGGACTTCCTGCTCGCGCATGCGCCTATGGTCCAGGTACTCTTTGATCTTCTCATAAGGATCATGAATCGCAGGGCCGTGACCCGGGAGCAAAAGCCGAATCTTCAAGTTGAGCAGCTTTTCCAGCGAGCGGAGATACATCGCCATGTCACCATCGGGTGGCGGTATGACCGTAGTCCCTCGACCGAGAATGTGATCGCCCGTAAAGAGAATCTGTTGTTCACGCTCATAGAAACAACAATGGCCTGACTCGTGACCGGGCGTATGAACGACTTCAAGCTCACCGCCATCGTAGGGAATCTTATCCCCATCCGTGTAAGTAAAATCCTCGCCGCCAACGTAACCTGCGCGCGAATGAAAGACGCCCAGCTTTGCGCCGCTGCGCCGCTTCAGCGCCAAGGCCCCGCCTGAATGATCTCTATGAATGTGGGTCAAAAGAATCTTCTCGATTTTCTTTCCCCCCATGGTCTCCGCCTGCTTCAGAATCCCGTCGAGGTTTTCCAGCGAAGAAAGGGCAACATCGATCACCGTGACCTCGTCCCTGCCCAAGAGATACTGGTTGGTCCCATCCAAGGTCATGTAACCAGGATTAGCCGCCCTAAAGTCGCGAATACGTTCTAAGTTCTGCATAAATCAACAACGCACTCTATCATACTTATGCCTAAGGCGTTAACAGAAGTAGCGCGCCCACGCTTTTAGGGTTCTTTAGCCCATAGAAAACCACGCGCTATGCTCGATTCGGGCAAAAGAGCGAGCATTTAATTTGTGTAACCCTTTGATTTTCTGGGCAAAACCTATTGGCACGGGCCTTGAGTAGTAAGCAAACCGAAAAGGGGATGAAAGAGTTGGATCTTCTAAAAAGGCTAATGACTGAGGAGAATGGCCAAGGCATCGTTGAATACACCTTGATGATAGGCTTAGTGGTGCTGATGATTTGGGTAGCTGTTAACGCCTCAGGCCTTCCACCCTTTCTATCCCAGACTTGGAACAATGTGGAAAGCGTGATTACGGCTGGGCCTAGTTGAACAAAGCCTCACGTCACAACGGGAGAGCTATAATTCTGAAAGAAAGCCCTTGCCTTGAGGACGAGCGATATGATAGCTAGGTGCATTTTCTTGTCTAACATTGCGGATCGGATTAAACTCTGCGGCGATTTCTGCAGGGTTATTCCTTCGCCTTTTCCTATGATGATCTAGTATATATGGAACGCGAGCCATTCATGACTGTCGATGAGGTTGCCGCTTATCTGAGAGTCGATAAGTATACCATTTACCGACTTGTGTCCAAGGGCAAAATTCCCGGCTTCAAGGTCGGACATCAGTGGCGCTTTAAGCAAAGCATCCTTGAGAGGTGGCTAAGGAGAAATACGAATATACCCGAACCCCATTGATTCAAAACTCCCGTATCCCGTCTTTAAATCCTTTACCCGAGTGCCGCCCTCATTCCTTTGCCGACTATCAGAACCTCCACTCAAAGGGGCTTTCCTGCCTGCTAGGTAGGATCGCCTTGGAACGACGGATGTCCCAACTAACTATCCTCAAAAGAAACGGTCCGCTAATTTTCGCAATTAGAATAAAGCAGAGTCAGCGGCGACTCCACAACAATTGTGATCTTGCGCGAAATTGAGCCTCACAACCCGAATTGCAGACTCGATCTCCAGTTAATTTCTTCCGCATTAGACCTGTAGGCCGTAGCGCTGGGCCAGTCGTTGGAATACAAGGGCCAGAGCCACTGTGCCGGTAGTAATCACCAAACTGAAAGCGGCCAGCTCGCCGATTCTACCGTTCACCCAGAGCTCCCATATCGTGACCGCGATCACCTGCGAGCCGGGGCTGTAAAGCAAAAGCGCCACCGACAGTTCGCGGATCGTGATGAGAAAAACATAGATCCAGCCGGCAAACAGGGTCGGGATCACCAGGGGGACAAGAATTTTTCTTACCGTCTGCCCCCAGTTGCCGCCGCAAGTCGCGGAACTCTCCTCCAGCTCCCGGTGTATGCTGAGCAAGCCGGCATAGCTGAAGCGCATGCCGTACGGGAGATAACGGGCGACAAAAGCGAAAAAGATAATCCATATCGTGCCATAGATCGGGAGCGGTATGGCCAGGTACATTTTCAGGATGGCGACGCCCATGACCAGACCTGGGAAGACCAGAGGCGCCATAGCAAGCTGGTCAAGGGCCCAACGCTTGGAGATATTGCTTCGCACGACGAGCCAAGCAGCGAGAAAGGTCACTAAAATCGTTGCCGAGGCGGTCGCCAGGCTGATCGTCAGACTGTTAAGAATAGCCCAAATGATGCTGTTGTCGCTGAAGGCCGCACCATAGTTATTGAAAGTGAGGAGCGAGAGCGTCTTTGACGAAGGTCGCTGCACGTAAGGCAAAAATGAAGACCAGATCAGCGCGGCTAGAGGCAGCGCCTGTACCATGGGAAGAACCAGAAGAAGGGAGCCACCCAGCCACCTCCAGCGTCTCAGATCGACTCGTCGCGGTCTATAGCCTTTTCCCGTGACGGTGGTGAACTTGTGAGTGTGGCCGGTCACTTTGTGATAGGCGAAGAGCACAATCCCTACGATCATCATCAAAAGGACCGAGTAAGCGCTAGCCTCGCCGTATTTGGGAAGGAAGCTGCTACTGATCTGAAGGAAGATCTTGGTGGTGAGAACCTCCAATCCGGCGGGAAGACCGATCAGCGCCGGAATTTCAAAAGCCTCCAGTGAACGGACCAGAGTGAGGATCAAGACCGCAAGCACGCTGGGGAACGCGAGCGGCAAAGTCACGCGCCAAAAAACCTGCCAGTCTTTGCTGCCGGCTACCATAGCCGCCTCTTCCAAAGATGGATCCATCGACCGGAAGGGAGTGGCCATCAACAAGAAAACTACCGGCGTCCAGATCAAGGCTTCAACGAGGATCATCCCGGCCATGGAGAACACATTAAATATCGGAGAGATTCCCGTAAGGTCGCGCACCAGAACGTTGATCAAGCCGGCTTCCGGGCCCAGGAGCAGCATCCATCCGATCACCTTGACGATTCCGGGAATGCCGAAGGAGATGAAGGCAAAGACATAGGCCAGGGTGCGAAAGGGCGCATTCGTGCGCTCCGCAAGCCATGCCAAGAGCGTTCCGAGAAACAAAGCGCCGGCAGCACTGCCGCAAGAAAAGATCACCGAGTTCCAGACGAGCTGCTTAAACTCCGAGAGCGAAGCGAAGATGTTGGCGTAGTGAATGAGCGAGAAGGCGCCGGCATCGGGGCCGCGCTCTGTAATGAAACTGGACATCAGAATAAAATAGACAGGCGGGACGACCAAATAGAGGAGCGCGAGGCCGGTAAGGATGAAAAGGCAGCGGTTCCAATCCCAAACGGCTTTCGCTGCTTGCCAGCGAAAGCTTAGCGGGAGTGGGAGGACGTGATTCTTCCTATTTAAAACCACCACCAGAAATCGCCGGGCTCACTTGCGCGAGATTTCCAGCATGAGCTTGTTCCATTTGTTGTTTGCGGTCTCATACTGCGCAGTCGTGAGGCCCTTTTCAGGATACCACCGCGTAAACCCATAGTTCTTCAAAGGGCTGCCGAATTTGAATTTCTCT
>VBLN01000012.1:12416-22148 GCA_005878685.1 Deltaproteobacteria bacterium
GGCCGCTGAGCATTAGCCGCCACGGCGACGCCGCCCGCGTTGGTGGGTACCACGTCCAAAGGAACCCACGCGACCGGGGATCCTTTCTCTTGAGCTTGGAGCACATGATTGCGGAAGATCGACGGCGATAGGATGACTTCTCCGGAAACCACTAGTTCGTTGAGAGCGCCGGCGGAGATCATATGCAGCTTGATTCCTTGGTCCTTAAGCTTTTTCACAAGCTCTTCGCCCTTCACCTTGAGGATCGCTCCGACCATCTTCTCACCGGTCTCCGTCCCGGAAATCGCGAGCTTGCCTTTGAGCGCCGGACTCAACAGATCCTGAAAATTCTTAGGCACGTCCTTTGCCGCGACGGAATTCTTGTTGTAGCCGAGACCGATAAACGACTCGCGATCCGACACCCAGTAAAAGAGTTTGTTCGGGGTGGCCGCTTTGGAGTCCTGCGGGAATGCACCGATGTTCGGCGTGGTAAAAGGCATGAGGAGTTTTTCGTCGCGGAACACCATGAGGGCCGCGGGTGTGGTCTCAAAGGCATCGACCACGTTGCGCCGGGCTTTGGCCTCATTCATGACCCTGGTGATGATCTCCGAGGAGTTGCCCCGATAGGCCTCCACCTTGACTCCCGGGTACTTCGCCTCGAAAAGCTGGGCGATCTCCTTATAGGAGATCAACGACGTGTACCACATTACTTTTCCCTCTTTCTTCGCCCCCGCCACCAGGATCTGCTCGCGGTCCGACCCGGTATAGGCCGCCAGATCAGAAATCGAGGCCGGCTTACTTCCCTGGCCCCAGGAATCGGACGCTAGGCTGAAAAAAAACAATGCGGCTATAGCTACGACTCTCATTTCTACTCCTCCTTTAGAAGCCGTAAAATCGCCTGGCGTTTTCTTCCATGATCTTTTTCTTCGCGGAGTCCGAGAGATCTCCGCGATTTGTCAGAAGACGCGCCGTCCCCTCGGTGCGGTCCGCGTGAGGATAGTCGGATGAGTACATGAGCTTATCCTCACCGATCTCGCCAACCACGCGACCCAAGTATGGCTCGTTGCCCTCGCAGCCAAAAAAGATTCTTCCCGAATTCAGATACTCGGTAGGCGAGCGGCTGATGAGTTGGCGGGCGTTGTAGCGTGGGCTCTCGAAATGCTCGTCCATGCGCTCGACGTGGGCCGCGACCCAGTTGCAGCCGCCCTCCAGAAACGCGAAGCGCAAGTTGGGATAGCGCTCGAGCATGCCGCAGCAGATCACGCTCGTAAAACCGGCCATAATCGGCATAATTCCTCCCAAGACGCGATAGGGAAACAGGTGTGGGAAGAGCTCTCTGGTCGCTGTTTGGTCAAAGCTGAAGTGTACAGCTATAGGCAAACGCAGCCGGTCAGCCTCGACAAAGAAAGGCTCGTGATCGGTATGATCAAGCGATGTCGATCCGGCAGTCCCGTTGATCATTACCGTCCGGGTCGCGCAGGCAAACCAGGCCTACGCCCTTCAAACGATCCGGCGCTTGGGCGCAAGCCTTCGCCAGCCAGACGTTGTAAGCATGGCCGACCCCGTTGCCGAGGACTCCGTCTTCCCAAGAATTGATGTGAAGAAGAAAGCTCGGATAGATATACTGAACATCAATCCCTTCTTTGTCCAAGTCATCCAACCGTTCGTTGATGTCGGAGAGCGTCTGACTGCCGACCGAAGCCCGCCGGTGTTTTGCCAGTTTTCCGCCCGGCGGCGCCGCTGTCCCCGGATTGAGCGTGCCTGGAATGGTTGGCCGGCGATAGTGGGTAGAGCCGTCTGCCACCCAAAAGTTATGCCCTTCGTCGTCGGCGATCAGCCGAGGACGATACTTGCGTAAATCTGGCTCCATGTATTTCTCAAAAATCTCTTCGGTCTCAAAGAAATGGCCATCAGCATCAATGATCATGCCTCTGTCCTCTCTACCATCTTAGTCTCCCAAGTCGAGCTTCGTCAGATCCACTTCTACCCCCAGTCCCGGTCGCTGAGGCGGCGTGGAGAAGCCTTCGACAATTTCAAATCCCCGGCACGGGTCATTCCCCATTCGCTCAAACTCGCCGATCTCGCAGGGGAGCGAGAGATCCCTCAAGCTTACGGCGAGGTGGACGTTTGCCGCATCCAGCAACCTGCTGCCCGGCGCCGTGCCTATGAGATATCCAACCCCTGCCGCTTCGCACACCGCCGCAACCTTTCTCACTTTGAAGATGCCGCCCATCTTAGGGATTTTGAGGCTGAGGACATCGGCAGCTTCGTTCTCAATGACTCTCAAGGCGTCGACGGCGCTGTGCACGCTTTCGTCGGCCAGTATCAGCGGTCGGACATTTTGTCGGACCAGAGCCATGCCGCGCAGGTTCGTATCCTTGACCGGCTGTTCTGCGATTGCGACGTCATAAGGGTCCATTTTCTGTATCCGCTCGATCGCCTCCTTGGGCGTGCAGTGCATGTTGAAATCGATCGTGATCGTCACATCCGGACCCACGGCCTCCCGCACCCGCTGCACGCGCTCGACATCTTCTTTGAGTGTGGTTCCAACCTTAAGCTTCAGTGCGGTGTAGCCCTTTCGAACGATCGCCGAGGATTTCTCCGCCATCTCCTTCGGCGCATACATTCCCATGAGACGGGTCACGCGCACGCGCTCTCGCACCGCGCCGCCGAAAAGCGCGTTCGCTGGCACCGCCAATGCCTTACCCATCAGGTCGTACAGCGCGAGATCGATCCCCGCCTTCGCCCGCTCCACCCCTTTCGACAGCCCATCGAGCTCGCTGACGATTGCCTCGATATCGAACGGATCCGTTCCGACGATCGCCGGACCGAACACCTGGTTGATCATCTCCAGGCAATGAGCCTGCGTATCTCCGCTGATGAAAATCTGTCCGGGACTCGCGACCCCGACGCCGAAGACTCCCTTGTCGGTGTCGATCCGTATGAAGATCAGACTGTGAGTGTCGCTGCCTCCCGTGGAGATCTTCCAACCGGTCAATGTATTGTGAACCGTATGGGGAACGGCGCGGACCTTCGTAATCCTCATCTCATAGGCCTCTATCGATGAGCTGATTGTAAAATAGCCGTAGAAAGGTTCTCAATCTTTCCGGCCGCCTGTAGTGAGCAAATTCTTGCGGAAGCTTGAACTCTTTTTGGATCTGCTCCACATTCTTTCCAGCCTGAATCATCTTCGCCACCTCGTCACGCATCACGACAAAATAACGCTTCTGCTCCTCTAGGTCCTTGACACCTCTTCCGGCGTGAACCGGACCATGACCCGGCACATAGGTATCCACGGGCAGATTGCGCTGCATGATTTTGTCCAGGATTTCGATCCATCCCTTGACGTAAGAATAAAAAACGCCCGCCGATTCCCCCTGCCCCGGATGGATCTCGGTATCGAGGAGATCTCCCATCAGATAAACCCTGCGCTGCGGGATATAGACGGTGAGATCGCCAGTGCTGTGACCGGTGCCCTCGGCGGTGATCTGAAACGTCAATCCGCCGAAATAAAGCGCCATGCTTCCGTCAAATCCGAGATCGGGCCGGACGAGCTCTTTTCCTTTATAGGCGGCATTACTCGGCTCACTAGATTGGCCACGCTCCTCAAACTCCTTCGCCTCCTGCATGAAAAGATCCTTCGCCTGGTTCTTCGTCGCGATATAGACTGGCTTGTCCTCACGAAAATGCCACGCGCCAGTCGCATGATCTCCGGCGGAGTGGGAAGAGACAAGATACCTGACTTTCTTGTCCGTGAGCTTGCGGATCGCAGCCAGAGTCTGATCCGCAGTGCGGATATCAAAGTCAAAGACCAGCACGCCTTCGTCGGTGATGACGAAGGTCGAGTTGCTCGAGCCGGCCGAGTTCTCCATGAAGTAAACGCCCTCGGCGATCTGCTTCATATTCATCTTGACCTGCGCCGAGGCGATACGCGGCAGCAGAACGATCAAAACGACGAAAGATCCAGCTGCGAAGTGTTTCACGATCTTTCCTCCTTTGCTGAGCCGTCCACACCCAACATCTTTGCCATCTCGAGCGTCCGCCGGGCGCGCTCGACAATCGGTCTATCGATCAGTTGCCCGCCGAAAGAGATAGAGCCGTCTCCCCTCGCGTTCGCCTCCTCGAACGCGCTTATCACCCTCTCCGCGTAATCGATCTCCTCCGACGTGGGACTGAAGACGCTGTTGATCGGATCGATCTGTGATGGATGAATCAGCGACATGCCGGTGAAGCCCAAGCGGCGCGACTGACGTGCAAAGCCAAACAGTCCGTCCGTGTCCTTGAGATCCACCCATACGCCGTCCACCGCCTGCACGTGGGCAGAAGCAGCGGCCACAACCAAAGCCGATCGTGCATACAACATCTCCCGCGCCTCCCCTTCGCGAGACGTAGGCAAGCCCAATTCGCGACCATAGTCCTCCGCCCCGAACATCAAACCGACGACTCTCGCCGAACAAGAAGCAATTTCTGGAGCATTAAGGAGTCCTCTCGGACTTTCAATCGCGATCAAAAGCTTTATCCTACTAACTTCAAGTTTTACTTTAGCTTCTTGTCGGGCTAAGATTTTTTCTACTCTTAGCACTTCCTCCGCAGTCTCAACTTTAGGCAATACCAACCCGTCCAGGCCCGGACGCAAGACGGCCTCCACGTCCGCATCCATCCGCGCGTGGCCGATGGCGTTGACGCGCACGAACCGCGTTGGGGAATTGGGCGTCCGTTCTTTTCCCAAAGCCTCGGCAATAAATTTTCGCGCCGTATCCTTCTCGTTTGGCGCGACGCCGTCCTCTATATCCAGCATGATCGCATCCGCCTTCAGCCCCAAGGCTTTGTCGATCATGCGCTGTCGGTGTCCAGGCACAAACATCCACGTACGTTTAAGCTCCATAACTAACCTCGGCTAGCAGAGTCATTATCGAAAACCGGAGAGAATGTCTATAGCGCTTTCGGTTGATTTTAGCCAAAGATGTCAGTTTATTAGACGGAACGATGAAACCGGGCACGCTCAAGCTTTGTCTTCCCATTATGGCGATGACCGCGCAGCAGACGGCGGCGTCGCTTGTGATTCCGCCTTTCCTTGATGATCTTCATTTCCCGATCTCCGCCATCGGCACTCTGATCTCTGTGGCGCCCTTCCTTGCTCTCACCGCTAGACTTCCCGCGGGGATGATTTACCAAGCCCACCGCGCCCGCGCACTGATGCTGGCATCGCTGTCGGTTTTATCCCTGAGCACCTTGCTGTACATTTTCGTAAGCACACCGCTTCACTTCGCCCTCGTCCAGGCCGCAAACGGTTTTTCCTTTGGCATCGCCACAACTATTTACCTGGCTTTTTTTGTGGACGCGCTTCCGCCGGATGAAGAACGCCATCACGCGATGGGATACTATGCCGGTTCTTTGGCTACCGGATACTCTGCAGGAGGTTTTGCAGCCGGATACGTCGCCGACCGGCTGGGGTACATTGCCACTTTTAAGTTCGGCGCTTTGCTGGGACTGCTCGGTCTTTCCATGTTCTTCTTCATGGGAAAGGCTCCCTCCCAAACCCACGGCGACCCGCACAAAGCAACCGGCGCAAGCCCGTCATTTTGGAAATCCCTTAGGAGCATCTGGGATCCGAAGATAGCCTCCGTTGTTGTCGTAGCTTTGTTCCTGAACATGCTGCATCAAATCGGAAGCACATTCCTTCCACTCTACGGCTTGGCGGTTGGTCTGACGCTGACGGAAGTCGGCGTCATCAGAGGCATCTATTCACTCTGCAACGCCATCACTCGGCCGCTAAGCGGTCCCGTAGTCAAACGATTAGGCCATCAAATGCTTTCGCACGCCGGTTTGCCTATCCAGTCGGCTTTTATAATGCTTGTCCCCATGTTCCATCACTTCGTTCCGCTTCTTGTCGTTTTTGTTTTTGCGGGCTTCCTGCGCGCGCTGGTCATCGTATCCAATGTCATCAGCATGGTGGAGGACGTGGACGCCAGGCGCGTCAGCAGAGGTGTGGTATCGGGAATTTACAACGCCGCGCAGGATGTCGGAAATATTTTGGGACCCAGCGTCGGCGGGCTGATCGCTTCGCTCGTCGGAGTGGCCAAACTTTTTCTTGCCGGGCCGCTGATCATTGTAGCGCTTCTTTTTCTCTCGCTCTGGAGCTGCAGGTATGTAAAGCCTTCAATACGATCTGGGCATTCTTAGAACATGCTGCGCCAGATAGGCAAGCACCAGATTATTGCTGACCGGCGCAATCGTAAGAAGTCTCGTCTCGCGAAACTTCCTCTCGACATCGTAATCCACCGCGAAGCCGTAGCCGCCGTGAGTCGTGAGGCAAGCATTCGCCGCCTCCCAGGCCGCCTCCGAGGCGAGAAACTTCGCCATGTTCGCCTCCGCGCCGCAGCGCTCTTTGCGGTCGAATTTCGTCGCCGCCTGAAACCGGACAAGATCCGCGGCCTCGATGCGCGCATGCGCCTGAGCGATGGGAAACTGGACGCCCTGGTTGGCGCCGATGGGCCGCCCGAAGACCACGCGCTCGCTGGCATATTTCGCCGCCCGCTCGACGAACCAGCGGCCGTCGCCGATCGCCTCCGCGGCTATAAGAATTCTTTCCGCATTCCATCCGTCGATGATGTAGCGGAAGCCCATCCCCTCCTCGCCGACCAGGTTCTCAGCCGGGACTTCGAGACCGTCAAAGAAGACTGCGTTGGTGTGGTGATTGATCATGATATCGAGAGGCTTGACGTCGATTTTACCCCTCGCCTCACGGAGATCGACGATGAAGACGGAAAGCCCCTTGGTCTTGTCGTCCAATTGATCGTAAGGCGTCGTGCGCGCGAGCAGCAGCATCAAATCCGATTCGAGAACGCGCGAGATGAAGATCTTCTGTCCGTTGACGATATACTTGTCTCCCTTCCGGGTCGCGGTCGTTTGAATGCGCGTGGTTTCGGAGCCTGCGTCGCGTTCTGTCACAGCGAAGGCCTCCAGTCGCAGCTCGCCGCTGGCGATCTTAGGGAGATAACGCTTCTTTTGCTCTGCGCCACCGTGGCGCAAAAGCGTTCCCATCGTGTACATCTGCGCGTGGCAAGTCGTAGCGCTCCCGCCCGAGCGGTTGACCTCTTCGAGAATGATGCTCGACTCCGTGATGCCCAAACCGCTCCCGCCATATTCCTCCGGGATCGGAGCCGCCAGCCATCCAAGCTCCGTGAGCTTGCGGACAAAGGCTTCAGGATAAGCCCGCTGCTTCTCCACCTCCCGCCAGTAGGCATCCGGAAACTCGCGACAAACCTTACGGATCTCTTCCCGGATCTGAAGCTGCTCCTGGGTCAGGTTGAAATCCATCGTTACCTCCTATATTTACGCGTAGTATATAGCGCCATACGCCAAATGCAAAATTAGGGAGGAATCCTATGGCCATCAAGCCCGGCTGGGAAGGCCGCTACTTCGAGGACTTCGAGGTCGGAGATATCTATCGCTGCCGCCTGGGGCGCACGATTACAGAGGCCGACAACATCTGGTTTACGCTGCTAACCAACAACACCAATCAGATCCACTTCAACAACGAATACGGCAAGCGTACGGAATTCGGAAAATGTCTGGTCAACAGCGCCCTGACCCTCGCGATCGTAGCGGGTATGGGCGTGGCCGATGTCAGCGAAAACGGCTTCGCGCTGGGTTGGGACGAGATCAAACTGCCCAATCCGCTCTTCGTCGGCGAGACGATCTATTCACAGTCGGAAGTCGTCGAGAAGCGCGAGTCGAAATCCAAACCCCAATGGGGAATCATTAAGGTGCGCACACGAGGCCTCAAACAGGATGGCACGGTCGTCATCGACTATTCCCGCAGCGTCATGGTGTGGAAGCGCGCCCACGCGCCGAAGCGTGATCTTTTCCCAGAGGTCAAAGATGAATCAAAGTAGGCGCTGTTTGAACAATTTGAACAGCTTGAACGAGTTGAGCTGAAGTGGCAAGGCCACAGAAATCTTCGACGAGAGCCGCTCTCGATGGCATTCGAGTGGTCGCCTTCGAGCAAGTGCTTTCGGGCCCCTTCTGCACCTCAATCCTCGGAGACATGGGCGCCGATGTGATTAAAATCGAGCGACCCGGAACCGGAGACCTCATCAGACATTGGGACACCGCCGTGCGCGGCTTGTCGTCGGGGTACGTCTGGCTCAACCGAAACAAGCGAAGCCTCACGGTAGACGTGAAACAGGAAAAGGGCCGGGAGATCCTTCAGCGCTTGATCGGTCGGGCGGACGTCTTCTTTGAAAACTACGCGCCCGGAGTAGCCGAGCGATCGGGATTGGGCTATGAGAAGCTCAATTCGCTGAATCCCCGTCTTGTTTACTGCTCGCTCTCGGGCTACGGACAGGATGGCCCCTATCGGGACGTCAAGTCTTACGACCTTCTCATTCAAGGCGAAGGCGGCATCATCGCCACCACGGGTTATCCGGAAAAACCGGCCAGGGCGGGCATCGCCATTGTCGATATCGCCGCCGGGATGTATGCGACTCTAGGAATTGTCCTCGCCCTCTACCAAAGAGAAAAGAGCGGGCGAGGGCAAAGCATCGACATCTCCATGTTCGAGTCTATCGTCTCCTGGCTCGGCTATTTCCCTCATCATTATTGGCATCAGGGTGAAGAGCCCCCGCGCATGGGTATGCGCCACAACTACGTGACGCCTTACGGGCCATATCTGGCGCGAAACGGTAAATATGTGAATGTCGCCGTCGCCACCGCCAAGGACTGGGAGGTTTTCTGCCAGGAAGTCATCGAGCGGCCGGATCTCTTGAAAGACACGCGCTTTGCCGCGATGGAGGGGCGAAGGAAAAATCGAGCTATTCTCGAGGAAGAAATCGAGAAGCTCTTTCTCGAGCGCGACCACACGGAATGGCTGCAGCGCCTCAAGAAGGCGCAATTGCCATACGGCGAGGTCAGAGGCATCGCCGAGGTTCTCGCTCATCCCCAGGCGGTCGCCCGAAAGCTTATCCGCGAAGTCGATTCTCCCGTCGGTAAAGTCCCGGTCGTCGGCAATCCGCTCCGTCTCTCCAACAGCCCCGCACGCTACGACCGCATCCCCGACTTGGGTGAGCACACTGAGCCCATCCTAAAAGAGCTGGGCTATGACGATAACGCTATCGCGAAACTACGACTGGATAAGGTGATTTAACGTTTGTTGTAGCAGACCCACTGCGTAACGTTGCGCCTGGGAAGCAACACGAACACGAAACACGATCACGCTATTTTGAATAGCTCCGCTGCAGTCTTCCCCAGCATCATCGTCCGCTCCTCCGCAGAACGCGCTCCCTCGCGGACGACGTCCAGGGCCTCAACTACGTTTGCAGCGGTCTTGCATTCCAGCGGATAGTCAGTCCCGAACATGATGCGGTCTGGAGAAGCGATGTTGAAGGCCGCTTGGAGCGCGGGGCGCCACGCGCCTGTTCCGGCTGTGTCGAAGTAGAGAGAACGGAACAGATTCTCGTAGCGCTCCGCCAGTCCCAAGCGCTTCTGCTCTGATTGTGTTTTCAAGTATCCCTTCAACTCGGCCGGAACATTCGCGTCCTCGGGCTCGAAGAACGCCATCATCCGTCCCTTGAGCGAAGAGACCCCGCCGCCGAGGTGAGGCATGATGAAGCGCAGCGCCGGAAACCGCGGCAAAACACTGCACAGCACGCGCACGATCGCCTGAGTCGTCTCGAACGGTCGGAAGACGCAACGATCGAGGTTGTAGATCGTGTCCGAGCCGACCGGTTTGGACTGGGGATGAATGACGAT
>VBLN01000455.1 GCA_005878685.1 Deltaproteobacteria bacterium
TTATCCTGGGGATCGGTGGAGGAGTGGCCACGGCGGCGCTCCAATTGGCTAAGCACATGGGCGCGCATGTCATTGTAACGTCGAGCAGCGATGAGAAATTGGAGATGGCGAAAAATTGGGGCGCCGACCACGGCATCAACTATCGCAGAAGCGACTTCGCAAAAGAGGTCAGAGCGCTAACCGGTAAGCGAGGTGTGGATGTGGTCGTGGATTGCGTGGGGGGAGATGGTTGGTCGAAGAGTCTTGCGGCTTTGGCTAAGGGAGGTCGTTTGGTGACTTGTGGGGCGACTGCAGGGGCGAATCCTGCTACGGATATCCGGCGCATCTTTTGGAACCAGCTTAAGATTTTTGGCTCGACCCTTGGGAGCCGGGAGGAATTTCGCCAGCTCCTGACTTTCATGCAGAACTCGGGGGTCAGGCCCATTATCGATCAGCTCTTCCCGCTCAAAGAGGCGGCAGAGGCTCAGCGCCGCCTAGAACAAGCGAGACAGTTCGGCAAGATTGTCTTGCAGATAGCAGAATAGCCATCAGCGCTGAGCTTTCAGTCAAAGAATAGTCCAGTTGATGGCTGAAAACTGGGTGCTGAAAGCTTAGAATGCGAGTCATTAGCGGACAGGCTAAAGGGCACCGGCTCAAAGTCCCCAAGGGGCGAGCCGTTCGTCCCACGGCCGACCGGGTCAAGGAGGCGCTCTTCAACATCCTTCCTCACGACCTATCCGGGTTGAGGGTCTTGGATCTGTTCGCAGGAACAGGTAATCTCTCGGCCGAGGCGTTGAGTCGAGGCGCGGCAGCAGCAATTCTGGTCGATTTTTCTCCCAAGGTAAGAAGGACCATCCGAGAAAATCTCCGGATGCTGGGATTTTCCGACCGCTCAGAGCTATGGACTGTTTCGGTCCTCCAATCGGTACGGCTCCTGTCTCGCAGAGGGGAGACCTTTGATCTCATCTTTTTCGATCCGCCGTACGAGAAAGGTTGGGTGGGAAAGATCTTGAGCGCTATCGCGCGAGCAGGATTGCTGCGCGAAGCGGGGATAGTGGTGGCGGAACACAGTTCGAGAGAGAAAGTTCGAGAGAACTACGAGGCTCTCGGCCTTCAGGATCAGCGCCGATACGGTTCAACCGTGCTCTCTTTTTTCGGACTTGGGAAAGCGGTCGTTCCCTGATACGAGGACAAAAAAATGGCGTCCACCAACGTCGCGGTTTATCCCGGCTCGTTTGATCCGATTACCAACGGTCACATCGATCTCGTTAAGCGCACGCTGCGCGTCTTTGATCGGGTGATCATCGCCATCGCCACCAATCCGGAGAAGGATCATTCTCTGTTCAGCGTGGAGGAGCGCTTGACGATGATCCGAGAGGTTTTCAGAGGGCTGGGGAAGCGCGTGAAGGTCGATACCTTTGAAGGACTGCTAGTGGACTATGCGGAGACGATTGGTGCCCAGGTAATTGTGCGAGGTCTGAAAGCTATCTCCGACTTCGAGTATGAGTTTCAAATGGCTATGATGAATCGGGAGCTCAAGCCCAACATCGAGACCTTTTCCTCGTCAAAGAGGTCGTGGGTCTGGGAGGCGATGTCTCTGACCTGGTGCCGAAGAAAGTTCTCAAAAGGCTTAAGGCAAAATTCGCACTTCGAGGTTAAAGGATGAGATTGAGCGAGCGCAGTAAGGCGATCAAGCCCGCCGTCACATTGGCTCTGGCGGCCAAGGCTCAAACCATGCGGGCCGAAGGGATCGATCTGGTCAATTTCACCGCGGGAGAGCCGGATTTTGACACTCCGCAGCGGATCAAAGACGCGGCCGTTCAGGCGCTCAAAAGGGGAATGACGAAATATACCGACGTGCGGGGCATCATCCCGTTGCGTCAGGCGATCGCCGAAAAGTACAAACGCGAGTACGGCTTCGATTACCACAGAGACCAAGTCTTGGTCAGCTGCGGCGGAAAGCACGCGCTCTATAACCTCCTGCAGGCCTTGCTCAATCCGGGAGACGAAGTTGTGATTCCCTCTCCTTATTGGGTCAGTTATTCGGACATGACTCTATTGGCAGGAGGCGTCCCGAGAATCGTGCCGACGAAAGAGGAGGACGGATTCCGCCTGACGCCAGAACAGCTCGCGACCGCGCTCACCCCAAAGACCCGTATCTTCATCCTCAACAGCCCGAGCAACCCGACCGGCGCAGGTTATCACCGCGAGGAATTGGAGGCTCTGTCACGCGTGTTAGAGAAGCATGACTGCTTGATCATCTCCGACGATATCTACGAAAAGATCGTCTACGACAATTTTCATTTCTACAGCATCGCGGCGCTCAACCCGAAGCTGCGCGAAAGGACGCTTATCACCAACTCCGCCTCCAAAACCTACGCGATGACCGGCTGGCGGATCGGCTATGCCCTCGGACCTCAGGAGATCATTGCCGCGGCGGGCAACATTCAGAGCCAGAGCACCTCGAACCCAACCTCCATTGCTCAGGCAGGAGCGCTCGAGGCGATCCAGGGTCCGCAGGACGAGGTCGAGGTCATGGTGCGGGAGTTTCAGAAGAGAAGAGACTTGATCGTTGAACGGCTGAGCCGCATACCCGGGTTTCGCTGCTTCAACCCGCAGGGGGCTTTTTATGTCTTTCCCAATGTACGCTCCTTGCTGGGGAGGACCGGTAAGGGAAAGAAGCTCGGATCTGCCGCTGACGTAGTAGAATATTTTCTCGCAGAGGCCCGTGTCCTTGTGGTTCCCGGAGAAGACTTCGGCTCCAGCGAAAACATCCGCTTTAGCTATGCGACGTCATTGGAGGAGATCGAGAAGGGTTGCGGGCGGATCGAGGCCGCGGTCAAGAAGTTGGACTGAGCGCCGACGTCGGCAGCTTCACGCCATCGGCCGACCCGACCTCGGCTCAACCCTCGGGTTTCGGTCTCTGACCAGTTCTCTTGTAGTGAAAATAGTCGCGCAGGATCTGGGGGTGATCAAAGACGATGGCCTCAGGCAGGTTCGCTTCAGTAAAAATTTTGGCTGTTCGGGCATCGTCGGCGCCGACGGGTACGCCTCTCGCTTTCGCGATGAAGACCGCCGACACCGTATGGTGACGCGGGTCGCGCTTGGGATCGGAATAGGTATGAAACTGTTCGACCAATTGAGCATCCAAAGAGGTCTCCTCTTTGGCCTCTCTCGCCGCCGCTTTCTCTAAGCTCTCTCCGTAGTCCACGAAACCCCCTGGCAAGGCCCAACCATGCGGAGGGTTTTTTCTCTCGATCAATACGATACCATCCTGGATCTCAATAATGATATCCACAGTCAACAACGGTGTCGGCTTTTTTTCGTCCATGATTTCTCCCTACCTTGATTCTGTTGAGTGCTCCATGTAAAAAGAGCTGATCAAACACTTGTCGCGGGGTGGAGCAGTCTGGTAGCTCGCAAGGTTCATAACTTTGAGGTCCCGGGTTCAAATCCCGGTTCCGCAACTAAAGCTTGAAAAGGGGCTCAAGCGGTTCCTTTTTTTTGGTCAAGCTTACATCTTTGATACCCGTCAACGCTCGGTCATGCCCAAGAGTGCCCTTGGTTTGTTTCATTCTATTCTGTAGAATCACGTTGTCTCTGTTCACATTCTGTTATGCTGTTTAATAGGTCCGCGCCGCACTTCGGGATGAAGGTCACAAAGAGTTTAACTCTGCTAGCGGTTTTCTTGATCCCTTCAATGACTGCATCAGCCGCCTCTCGTTTCACGACAAAGCAGATTGAGGTCATGCAGGGATATGTGGGAAAGACTTATTGGATCGCGCCAGGGAGCGAGAAGGGCCTGGTTTTCTATTCAGCCCCCTCCCGCGAAGCCGCGTCCTTTTCCGCTGAGGTGAAAGAGTCCTTTCAGATTACTGACATGGTGAAAGGATCGTCAGAGAGTCTCTACTATGAAGTGCGGTTTGCTTCGGAGAGGAAAGGCTATATCAACGTTAATACTTTTTTAGATGAGTTGAACTCTACCGTAGTGGCCCAGGATCCCGACAGTGGACAAAAAAGAAAGAGCACTAGGGAGACTGAAGCAGAAAAAAAGCGCGCGGAATGGATTCGAACTCAGCCTTGGCCGGAGCACGTCAAAGAAGCCGCGCTCAAGAGACAGGCTGCGCTCGGCATGAATACGGGGGAGGTCAAAGTCGCCCTAGGGAAACCCAGTAGGATAATCAAACTGAAAAGCGTTGGCCGCCAAAGCGCGAGAGAAGAACAGTGGGTCTATCCAGGCGGGTCTGTATTGACTTTTACCAACGGAGTGCTAACTCTCATTCAGACGAGTGGCGCTAAGAACGAATAAAGCGGCTGCTTTTTCGTCAAAGCTAATGATGGATAGATTCGCACCTTACCTCGGATTCGTGCTGTTGATTCTCTGGCCATCCTTTATCGGAGCAGAGATCTATCAATGGACCGATCCAAAGGGAATTATCCATTTTACCGATGACTTCTCCTTGATACCCGACTCACTGAGGGACTCTCCCAAGCTCATTATCCGCCATGAAGCGGGGACAAGGGGGAAATCCTCCGAGGTTCCAGCTGCTGAAGAATCACCGCTAAAAGAAGTCATTCCTGAGCCTCGGCTGCCGGAGGCTGCCAGTTCACGAGAGCAGGAGTTAAGCGGCGTGTCTTTCCCGCCCGTCGTTTACTATAGTCCCCCACCTGTCGTTTACTATGTTCCCCAAGACGTGCAAATCGTGGTGGTAAACCCTCTGGTACGCCATCCGCACAAAAATCCCTGTCCGACTCCTGGAGGCTGCAAGCCGGCTTTTCGACCGAACTTCAACGATCGCAGATTCATCCACCCCAGTGTGTTCAATGGCGGATCACGCCAATTCATTCATCCTTAAAGACGTCTCGTTCAACCTAAAGTTCCCCGTGCCATAGCCGTACGCCTATGAGCGGCACGCTTTGGCTGATGGGCCAGTGCCCCGCCCTAATGTCGTAGTACTACAGAAGAGACGGCGAGAAGGGTGATCGACGGCACGACCACTGAGGTGTGCCACCGATAAACCTCCGGAAAATATCAGGTCTGTGGCGGCGCCGGCGCAACCACAGGAGGCCCGCGCAGTCGCCGCCACCAAGGGGTAATGATTGGCATGATGAAAAAAAATACAGCCACCGCCGTGATCACTCCGGAAATCGGGCGAGTGAAGAAAATCGCCAGCGTTCCCTGCGACATGATCAAGCTCTGGCGCAACGCGTTTTCCGCCATGTCGCCCAGAACCAGCGCCAAGACCAGAGGGGCCAGGGGGTAATCGAGCTTTTTGAAGACATATCCGATCACTCCGA
>VBLN01000456.1:0-630 GCA_005878685.1 Deltaproteobacteria bacterium
CTTCCTACCCACTCCGATGGAAGTCGTCGTCTTGCTTCACTTCGGCGATCTCTAGCATGCGATCGACGACTTCCATCGGAGTGGGTAGGAAGGGGATCTCTTCGAGTTGATGGACCGGGACGGGCTCGCTCGCGAGTAAAAATGCCAGGTGCAGTATCAACAATGAAGTCATCGCTCCCACCAGGATAAATTTCGTTATCAATCTTGCCGCTTTTAGTCAATGCCGATCCGTTCAAGGTTGTGTTTTTTAGCAAGGAGAGCTATATCGAACCATGGAAAGCGACAACTTGGTCAAATCTTATCCGCGCCCGCCTCTTGCCGTACCTTTCTACTACGGTTGGATCATCCTCATTCTGAGCTTCTTGACAACGTTGACGAGCGCGGGTATCCGCTCGTCGCCGTCCGTTCTGATCCACCCGTTGGAAGTAGAGTTCGGCTGGAGCCGCGCAGCGATTGCCTTCGGCGTCAGCATCAATCTCTTACTCTTCGGCGTGGCGGCGCCGATCAGCGGCTGGCTTTTGGACCGCTTCGGGCCGCGCCGCGTCATGATGAGCAGTTTATCCCTTTTGGTCGTGGGTGTGAGCGCGACGGTCTTCATGCGAGAGTTCTGGCACTTTGTCCTGCTCTGGG
>VBLN01000456.1:711-1303 GCA_005878685.1 Deltaproteobacteria bacterium
CGGACTGGTGCTGGGGATTCTCAACAGCGCCAGCTCCACCGGGCAATTAATCTTCCTCCCGCTATTGATGGCTGTAATCGTATATTCCGGATGGCGCGTCGGGTCGCTGATCTTCGTTGGTGTCGCCTTTACACTGATACCCCTGGTTTTTCTTTGGATGCGCGACGATCCGAGTGATCTTGGAATTGAACCGTACGGATCGGGAGAGCAGGGCGCTGCCTCGAAAACGTCGCTCGCTTCTTTGCGGGGCGCCTCGAAGGGGTCTGGATCTGTGTCTCTTTCCGAGGCCTTTAGATCGTCCACCTTTTGGCTGCTCGCCGGCAGTTTCTTTATCTGCGGCGGTACGGCGAACGGGTTGATAGGAACGCACTTGATCCCGCACGAGATCGACCATGGGATCCCGCAGGTGACCGCCGCGACTCTAGTCGGAGTGATGGGCGGATTGAACTTCGTCGGGACGGTTTTTTCCGGTTGGATGATTGACCGCGTGCAACCCCGGAAGTGGCTATCGCTGGTGTTCGCCTTACGCGGGCTTTCGCTCTTCATCTTGCCGTTCGTACAAGATTTCTCTGGCCTTTTTGTGTTCGCCGTC
>VBLN01000456.1:1313-2650 GCA_005878685.1 Deltaproteobacteria bacterium
ATTGCCCTAACGGCCGATACCTTCGGCAAACAGGCGGTGGGCAAAATCTATGGCTGGATATTCCTTTCCCATCAAATCGGGGCGGCACTCATGGCTACAGGGGCAGGCGCTATCCGAGTCTGGCTAGGGGATTATCAATTTGCTTTCCTCGCAGGTGGCAGCATCGCTTTGGTTGCCGCCCTTCTAGCCCTGCAGATTCGTCCCGAGCGTCGGGAGATTGCGCTGCGGCCCGTGCCCGAAGAAGCGACGACGGCTTAAACAGAAATACTTTCAAGCAAGATCTTTGTATGAAGACGAGCGTAGCAGTGCGAAGTGCTCAGTCATATTCCGTAAAGTTGGAGACGCGCCATTGATTATCTTCCTTTCGCGCGGCAACGAGCCAGCGGCGCGTAAACGCGGGAGCGTCCTCGGCCTCGATGGTTCCCTCGTAGAGGAAGGAGGCCCGCTGCTCTCCTTCCTTCTTTTCTAAGAGCTTATAGTGGATCCTGGGTTTGCGCGTCGAGGCATCAATGGCTTGACCTGAGGTCAAGCGGATCTCCTCGTTGATTTTTTCCAGGGCCAAACCAACAACATACTCCTTTGCCTTTTGTAGATCGATGCGGACGTAGTGCTGGTCCACGAACTCCTCTACGACACCTCGGGCCGTACGGAGATCTCTGCCACAGGTGCTGAGGAGCGCGATTGCGAGAAACAAAACGGCGGCAGTGCGGATCGACAGGTGAGCCATAGATTCTTCACTGAAGATGCAGTGTTATCCAGTCGATAGACTCATCCACGGCCCTTTTCAAGAGCGAAGGGTTCGACAAGCGATGGTCTCCACCCTGTAGGATATAGAGTCTTTTCGATCCTGCGACTATCCCATATAATTCGTAGGCCTCGTCCATAGGGACGGTTTCGTCCTTGTCACCATGAATGATGAGCAGGGGACAGCGGACTTTTCTTGCCGCCTCGGGAACATTAATCTTTTCCAGGTCATCGAGAAGGGATACGTTGAGCCGCTGCCCATGATAGGTGATATGTCCTGCTTTGCGCCACTGTGTCACTTCCTCGGGGCTCAAAAGTCTCTCCGTGAACCGCTCCGGATGGAGCGGGGCGGCGACAGTCACCAAGCAGGCCAGGTCTTTCTGCTGCGCTGCAAAGAGGAGACCAACTGTTCCTCCCATACTGGAACCCAAGATGGCGATCCTTTGGACTTGATATCGGAGGATGAATTTAAGTGCGGCCTCCAGGTCTCTGACCTCACCGCTATAAGTGATATCCTCGAACTTGCCACTTGACTCTCCGGCGCATGAGAAGTCAAAACGCAAAACCAAGATTCCTCTTTCGGCTAAGGCTTG
>VBLN01000456.1:2665-4788 GCA_005878685.1 Deltaproteobacteria bacterium
TGAAGCCGGATGGTGGACGATGGCGCTCAGAGTTTCTCCCCGGTCGTTGGAAAACGATACACGCTCCTGCGCCCCAGTAGACATACGCGATGAGGAAAGACGGTCGCTCATTGAGAGCGGGCTCCAGGCAAAGGACTAACACATTTCCTGGAGGGCTAAAAGCTTTCGGAAGATAGATTTTATTTTCAACCCGGGCATGCTATGTTAAAATAAAATTTGTCAGAATCCTAAGGAGATGTGTGCAAGATCTAATTGAACAATATAGTCTTTATCTGCGCACGGAGCGCAATCTCTCGCCTCACACTCTAAGGAATTACCTGAGCGACCTTAGACAGTTTCATCAGTTTTTGCTTCGAGAGGGAATTTGTGAAGACAAGAAAAGAAACATCGCGCTCGAGGCCATAGACCATCATGTGATTCGGAAATATCTCGGAGCCTTGGCGAAGGCTTGCAGCAAGAGCTCTGTGGGTAGAAAACTTGCTGCGCTTAAGAGTTTTTTTCGTTACCTCCTCAAAGAACAGCGCATCGCCCGGGATCCTCTCTCGTTCTTTTCTGGCCCGAAGCAAGGGAAACCGCTCCCGGCTTTTCTTTCGGTCGACGAGATCTTCCACTTGCTGGGTAGTGTCAAGGGAATGAATTCCTCGGAGGTTCGAGACCGCGCCGTGCTGGAGGTGTTCTATTCTACGGGAATTCGCGTCAGCGAGCTGGTTGGCCTCAACTGGAACGATATTGACTTTGAGCTGGGCATTATCCGAGTTGTCGGGAAAGGATCCAAGGAACGTATCGTTCCCATTGGAGAAATAGCGCTCAAAGCGCTGCGTGACTGCAACGCAGAGCAGGAACGGAAGCTGAAACGGTCTATAAAGGGGGAAAGGCCGGTTTTTCTGAACCGTAGGGGAAGCAGGATTACGACGCGAAGCATTGCCCGAATTGTCGAGAAACACCTCAAGGCGACGGGAATCCTCACGCGTGTGGGACCGCACGGCTTGCGCCACACCTTTGCGACGCATCTCCTGAACAGCGGGGCCGACCTGAGGGTGATCCAAGAGCTCCTTGGCCATGCCAGTCTCTCGACGACTCAAAGATATACTCATGTGAACCTAGATCAGCTTACGGCGGTTTATGATCGAGCCCATCCAAGGGCCTAGACAATTTTTGATTTTAGATTTTGGATTTTCGATTGCATTGAATCCAAAATCGGCAATCTAAAATCTAAAATGTTCCAGGGTACCACCATATTGGCAGTCCGTCGCAACGGTAAAGTAGTGGTGGCGGGAGACGGGCAGGTCAGTTTCGGCCAGACCGTGCTGAAGCACACGGCCCGTAAGGTTCGCAAGCTCTATCACGACCGGGTGATCGCTGGATTTGCAGGGGCCACAGCCGACGCCTTTACGCTTTTTGAGAAATTTGAGGCCAAGCTGGATCAGTTCAACGGCAACCTGAAGCGGTCGGCCGTGGAGTTAGCCAAGGACTGACGGACCGACCGGGTCCTCAGAAGGTTGGATGCCTTGTTAGTCATCGCAGATTTGGAGAATACGCTGATGATTTCAGGAAGCGGGGATGTCGTCGAGCCTGATGATGGCGCCATTGCGATCGGATCAGGAGGAAACTATGCGCTCGCCGCAGCAAGAGTTTTGATCAAGCATACTCAGATGGATGCCCGCGCGATCGTGGAGGAGGCGATGCGAACGGCCGCGTCTATATGTGTTTATACCAATGAGGAGCTGACCTTTGAGGAGCTGCCTTAGGGTTATGAAGGATCCCAGGAAACAGAAAATTATGGACGCCCCTTCGGATTCTTCTCCGGCTCCGGTGATGACGCCGCGCGAGGTTGTGTCGGAGTTGGATCGATATATTGTGGGACAGAGAGACGCAAAACGTGCTGTGGCCATCGCGCTCCGCAATCGTTGGCGGCGCCAGCTTGTCTCCGAGGATCTCCGCGAGGAGATCGTTCCGAAGAACATCATTATGATCGGACCAACGGGAGTGGGTAAAACCGAGATCTCCCGTAGGCTCGCGAAGCTTGCCCAAGCTCCTTTTATTAAGGTCGAGGCCTCGAAGTTTACGGAGGTTGGTTACGTAGGGCGAGACGTGGAGTCGATTATTCGAGATCTTACGGACCT
>VBLN01000454.1 GCA_005878685.1 Deltaproteobacteria bacterium
ATCCCTCCATCCGAAGCCAAGTAGATACCTCCTCCGGTGGAGGAAAAACCTATAAAGGCAATGGCTCCAGGGTTATTCATAGAGAAGCGTGTGAAGTTGGTAAATGTTCCCCCTTCGGGAGCCGGATCTCCATTCAAGACTACCGCTTTGATCTTAAGGTCTGCGGGGTGAAGGAGCGAAGGGAAAGCCAAAAATACTATAACGAATGTCAGGACAGCATGAATTTTTAACCTATTTACCCTCATTTGATCCCCCTTCTCATCTGGTTCTGTCCATCGGCTCGCGCTTTTGCTCCACGATTCCTTCAGACGCCCTGCTCGCTAAGAAGCCCTTGCGCTTCGCTAACCCTTCACTCTATCAGGTTAGGGTAGAGGACTTTCACCTCTAAGCTCTCAACCACGCTCGGCACACGACTAAAAAGCCCGGCTGGGGAAATCCAGTCCGGGCTAATGTAAAACGAATCAAAGATGTGACCGGGGTTCGAGAGACCCAGCCGAAGTTAGTTCGGCGCCAGCCTATAATTAAAGTCAAGCGGAAAATTGGAAAGTAGAGAAGTCGAAAACGACTCGTGGCCGTGGCTCGGGTTCGTCAATCGTGCTGCTGGATGGATGGCTACGAGGTCTAAGTCATCGGCAGCTTCAGATCGTAGAGTCGGGCCACATTGAGCCGGACCAGCTTTGCCCTGTCGCCCGCAGACAGGGAGCCGAGATCGCGCGCAATCACCTCTCGCGAGCGCGGCCAAGTGGAGTTCTGGTGCGGATAGTCGTTCGACCACATGCAGTTATCCATGCCCCACCACGATAATAAACGGCACCCCACCTGATCGTTAAAAAAGGTCGCATAAACCTGGCGTTGAAAATATTCGCTGGGACGTTTCTTGAGCGTAAGAGGAACGGTGGAGCGGAAGCGCTCAAAGGCCTTATCGCATTGTGACAGCCAATACGGAATCCAACCGATCTCGTTTTCCACCGAAACCACCTTCAGCCGGGGGAACCGCTCGAAGACGCCCGAGAAAATAATATCGAACAACGCATTGGCGATCTCCTCGCTCTGATTGACGCTGCGGCGGTAGCGCTCGATTCCACCGAGGGTCTGGCGGTGCATGCTGGCGCCATAACCCGTGAGGATGTGGAGATTCACCGGCATGTCGAGTTCTTGGGCGGAGGCCCAGAAGCGATCGTAGTGATCCGAGCTGAATGGCAGGCTGTTGTGCGGCACCTGCCAGATCATCGCCCCGCGGAGGCCCTCTTTCTTGCAGCGCTCAAGCTCTGAAACCGCATGTCCCACGTCAAAGAGAGCGATCAGCGCGATGCCAAAAAGCTTCTCCGAAGCGCCCTTGCAGTAGTCGATGATCCAGTCGTTATAGACCCGAAAGCATGCCTCCTGAAGGGCGGCGTCTTCCACGCAGAAGAGACCCAACCCCAAGCTAGGATAGAGAACTTCACCGCTCACGCCGTCGATCTCCATATCCTTGAGCCTTTGAACCGGATCCCAACCTCCCGGGCGGGCAACCGAAAATCCCTCCTTGCGGAACTTCCCGATTTCCTCAGGGCGCTGGCCGGCCATGAACAAGCCGCCAACCGCCTGCGGCAGGACATCGGCCGAGCCGAACATCCAACTTTCTCTCCGCTCATCGAAATAGACTCGAGGGGCACGCTCACCAAAACTTCGCGGGAGCCTTTTTTCCCAGAGGTCCGGGAGCTCGATCACGTGAGAATCCGCCGATATGAGAAGTTCCTCTTGGGCTCGATTTGCAGTCAACTCTCCCATATTTCCTCCTTAGTGCGGCCTGAATTCGCTGTGCGAGCCCAAAAATAGGGCAGATGGGTGATGGGCGTCAAGAGGCGAAACCCAAGGCTGAATGATGAAAGCGGAGATGAAAAGAGACAAACCGCGTGCTCACGTTCATAGATCGTGATCTCAGGCCACGAAGAAAGCTTCTTACATCTCCCTATACTACCTCTCCGTTGAGGCAACCGAACTTCAAGGAGGGAGCGGCATGGCGACTAAAGAATATGAAATGCTCCACGATCTGGTGACGGCCAGGATGAGCGTACGCAAGTTCAAGTCCGATCCCATTCCGGACGGCTACGTGGAGAAGATTCTCGAGGTGGCGCGTTGGGCGATGTCCGGGGCGAACTCCCAGCCGTGGGAATTTATCGTCGTGAGGGACCCGGAAATCAAGCGCCAGCTCCGAGATGCCTACTCGGAACATAATACGGACTACATCTTCTGGATGGAGCAG
>VBLN01000062.1:0-8232 GCA_005878685.1 Deltaproteobacteria bacterium
ACTTGCGCCCTGAGGAAGGGTTTTCGAAGCAATGGATAAGCTGAAAAAAAGAGCCTTTCACGTCGTTAACCACTCCGTTCCGCGCCGTGACGGAGTCGCGAAGGTCACCGGCAAGGCCACCTATGTAAGCGACTTGAAGCTCACCGGCATGGCCTATGCAAAGGTTCTGCGCAGCCCTTATGCCCACGCCAGAATTGTTTCTATCGACACCTCACGCGCCGCGTCGCGGCCGGGCGTGTTCAGCGTCGTCACCGGCAACGATCTAGAAGGACTTAATCCGTATTACGGCCACGCGGTCAAGGACCATCCCCTGCTCGCCATCGAGAAAGTGCGCTACGCCGGCGAACCGGTGGCTGCGGTCGTGGCCGTTGACGAAGGCACTGCTTTCGAGACTCTCGAACACATTGACGTTAAGTATGAAGAGCTGAAGGCCGTCTTGACTCCAGAGGACGCTTTGGCCGAGGATGCGCCCCTGCTTCATGAAAAGAAGTTCGAGGCCGGCGCGCTCCGGGGCTTCGAAGGAGAAGTCACCGCCGGCCAGGGGACGAATATTTGCCAGGAGTATCATCTCAAATGGGGTGACGTTGAGGAAGCGTTCAAAAAAGCGGCAGCCGTCGTCGAAGGCGAATACTATTTTCCCATGATCTACGCCTACGCGATGGAGGCTTATGTCGCCATCGCGGATGTCAACGACAACGGCGTCACGATCTATTCCTCAGCTCAGCATCCCTTCATGGTGCGCCATGATCTCAAGTCTGTTTTCAACCTGCCGGTGAGCCAAGTCCGCTTGATCGTTCCGTTCGTCGGCGGCGGCTACGGCAGCAAGTCCTATACCAAGATCGAGCCATTGGTCGCCGCCTGTTCTTGGAAAGCCAAACAGCCGGTGAAGTTGCAGCTAACCGTCGAAGAGGCGATGCTCACGACGCGCAGCGATGACGCCTACACCTGGATGCGCACGGCGGTGGATGCCAACGGCAAGATCATCGCTCGTCAGGCGAAGATCTATATGAACACGGGCGCCTATGCGGAAAATAGCCCGCTCGTCGTCGAGAAGTCGACCAACCGCTGCGTTGGGCCGTATTCCATTCCAAACGTACAGATCGACAATTACTCTTTCTACACCAACACCGTGCCGGCCAGCTCCTATCGCGGCTTCGGATGCGCCCAAGTGACATTGCCGGGCGAATCGCAGATCGATGAGCTGGCAGCCAAGATCGGAAAAGATCCCTATGAATTTCGTCTGGCGAACGTGGCCAAACCCGGCGAAGAATTCTTCCCCAAGATGCGCTCCTTCGACGGCACGCTCAAGGAAGATTTAGAAATCGCCGCGAAGGCCCTCGGCTGGAAAGAACCTTTAGCGAAAGGACATGGCCGAAGCCTCGCCTGCTCAGGCAGCGACGCTGGAGCCTATCCGCTGACCTCGACAGCTGTGCGCGTCCACGCCGACGGTTCGGTGACGATCATGACCGGCAGCACCGAACTGGGCCAGGGAAGTCACACAGTCATACCACAGATCGCCGCTGAAGAGTTGGGAGTTCCTCTCGAAAAAGTTCACGTGGTCTCATCGGATACCGCCATCACTCCTTACGACCGCTCCACCGGCGCAAGCCGCACCACGACGCTTATGGGCAGCGCCGTTTTGGAAGCGAGCCGTGAAGCGATCCAGCAGATGGTGGTGATGGCCGCGGACGTACTCAAGGTTAAGGTCGAAGACATTCAAGTCATTCGCGGCGGTGTGCGGTGCGGCGAAGCCCAACTCAACTGGTCGGAAGTCATCAGCAAATTCTACGCGCTCCCCGACGGCGAAGTCATTGGTCGCGCTTACATTCGCAAATCCGGCAAATTTTCCCAGTTGCCGGTCTTCTGGGAAACCGCCTGCACCGGCGTCGAAGTTTCTGTCGATGAAGAGACAGGTAAGATCAACGTAGAGAAACTCGCGACCGTCGGTGATGTCGGACTCGCGATCAACCCTGCGCTGGCCGAGGGCCAGGATATCGGCGCTGCGACCATGGGGATGGGCATCGGCCTTTTCGAAGAGCTCGTTTACGAAGGTCCGCAGCTGATGAACGGTTCCATCTTGGATTACCGTCTGCCGCGCTTTTCGGATGTGGCGCCTGAAGTCGAGCTTCATCTGGTGCAAAATCAAGATGGCGTCGGACCCTACGGAGCGAAAGGGGGCGGCGAAGCCTCGCTCAACTCGATGCCGGCGAATATCGCCAATGCGGTCTACAGCGCGACCGGGGTGCGCATCCGTCGCGCCCCTCTTACGCCGGAAAAAGTCTGGCGGGCACTGAAGGGAAAAAAGGCAACAGGCACTAGGCAAGGCGGGAAACTACTATGATGCCATTACGTCGATTCACCATTCACCAGCCGAAGAGCGTCTCGGAAGCAGCCGAGACGCTCGCCCACTACGGCGAAAAGGGACGGCTCTACGCCGGCGGCACAGAGCTTCTCCTGGCGATGAAGCATGGACTCTTGCGCTACGAACATCTCGTGGACATCAAGACAGTCCCCAATCTCACGAAGATCGAGCTGAAAAACTCCCATCTCTCGATCGGCGCCCTGACGACTCACAGAGAGATCGAGAAATCGCAGCTCGTTCGTGAAAAAATTTCTGTCTTGGCGGAGATGGAGAGCCATGTGGCCAACGTGCGGGTCCGAACCACGGGAACTTTAGGAGGCAATCTCTGCTTCGCCGAGCCTCATTCGGATCCCGCCAACCTGTTCCTCTGCCTCGGCGCCACAGCCAAGGTTCAAGGCGGCAAAGGTGAGCGGACAGTGCCGATGGATGAACTGATCGTCGACGCCTACGAAACGTCTCTCGGCGCAGATGAAGTGCTCACGTCCATCGAGATCCCTATACCGGATAAATCCCAAAGAGCCGCCTACCTTAAATTTCAAATTCACGAGCGGCCGACCTTGGGGCTCGCGCTCCTGTTGAACCTCGATCCGAGCGGGAGAAACCTCACCAAGGCACGCGCCGTCGTCGGCTGCATCAGCCTCAAACCCTGTCGCTCGGAAAAAGCCGAAGCGCTCCTCGTCGGTCCGAGAGAAAAAGTCGAGAAGCAAATCCCCGACGCAGCGCAAATATTGGCCGATCTGGCTGACCCTTCAGACGACCTGGAAGGCACCGCCGAATACAAGCGCCACCTTGTCGGCGTCTTCCTCCGCCGGGCCTTCGCCAAGGCGCTGGCGAGCCCACGTAGTTAGTCGCTTCTTGACGTGCGAAGAAGAGAGGGGTGGAGGAAGTGTCTTGTTTATGATAACTTAGAAACAGTTGTTCCTTCAGGGCCCTGAAAATGGATGCAAGAGTTGAAAAACTGGCAGCTGAGATCGCATCTCTAGGAGAAGCCGAACAGAAGGCGCTTTTGGAGCGGGCGGCTGAGTTGAGCCTTCGTCACGGCCTTGCAGAGCTCTCAGAGAATTATCGGAAACGTCTGCAACAGCAAGGAGAACTGGACCGGACGGCAGAAGACATCCTGGCCAAGTTAAGGCAAATCCGTGAGGAGATTGCCGCCCGTGAGTATTCTGGATGAATGGATCGTTTTTGATACCAACATCTGGATTTTTGGCCTCAGACGGGTCCCCAATATCCCCGCATGTGCTCAACTTTTGGAATGCTTAGATCGGCTCCGGGTAGTCCTGCCACGGCAAATCTTGCAAGAACTCCAGGCTAATCTTTCTGAGAATGAGATAACTACACTCTTTCGCTTGCTCAGTCGGTTCCCCGGAAGATTAAGAATCAGTTGGGATAAAACCAGCCCTCAAATCATAAGCAAGTATCAACGCGAAGGCTGCAAACTTGGGGACGCAGTCATCGCTGCGCATTTGGAAGAGCTAGATATCAAAATCCTGGTTTCTGAAAACCGGGACTTCTTGAAAGAGATCAGAAACCTACCTTTCCGAAGGCTCAGCGCGAGCCAGGCACTGGCTGAGCTAAAGCAAAGCACAACATAAGAAGAACATCACTTGTAGAAGCAAGATCCATCCCGGCAAGACCTTGTGAAATGAATAATCCCATGTGGCGCGATGGTTGGCTGCTCTCCATTTGCTTTGGACGCGTCTTCGCCTACGCAAACTTCATGGTCTATGCCGCCTGCTTGCCGATCCTAAGAGAGAAGTGGACGATGTCGGCGACCCAGGCTGGCACGGTCGCCTCAGGCTATATGCTCGGTTACACGGCCTCACTGGTCGCTTTCTCCTGGCTTGCAGAACGCTTCGGTCCGCGCCGTATTTTCGTGCTATCTGCCGTAGCGAGCGTAGTGACAGCGATTGCGTTCGGTTTCTTTGCCCGCGACTACACTTCCGGACTTATGCTCTACACGCTGGCCGCCCTGACCCAAGGCGGTAATTACACCCCGGCCATCATGTTGATGGCGGAACGGTACAAGCCGGAAAACCGAGGCAGCGCGGTCGGCTGGCTCATCGCAAGCACATCGATAGGCTATGCATTTTCGCTCGCTGTCTCCGGCTTGCTCCTGGCTTGGGGCGGCTATCCGCTGGCTTTCATCGGTACCGGCCTGCTGCCAAGTCTCGGTGCGGTGATTCTGTCGACGGCGCTGCGGCGAGTACCCAATACCATATACGAACGCAAGGGAGAGCTGCGACCCGCAGCCGCTCTCTGGAAAGATGCCAACGCTCGACGCCTAGTTGCGGGATACACGTGGCATTGCTGGGAGCTGCTCGGCATGTGGCCCTGGGCACCAGCCTTCCTTGCGGCAAGTCTGGCTCTGTCTGGCACTGCCTCGGTGCAGGCTGCGGAGATCGCCTCCTACCTCACGGCGACCATGCATATAGTGGGAGCTGTCGCGTCGTCGACCATGGGACATCTGTCCGACGTCCTCGGGCGACGGACAGTCTTGCTCGCGCTCGCAGCAGCCGGAGGTCTGCTGTCACTGACGCTCGGTTGGCTGGTGCAGTGGCCCGTGCCTATTCTCATGGGGCTCATTCTGATCTACGGTTTCGTAGCGATCGGTGATTCCCCGGTACTATCGACGGCACTTACTGAGACCGTAGCGCCAAGTTATCTGGGTTCGGCGCTGGCGATTCGCTCTCTGTTAGGATTCGGCGCCGGGGCGATCTCACCCACCGTGTTCGGATTCGTTCTCGATCTCGCCGGCCGCTCCGAAAACGGGGCCGCGGCAGTTTGGGGACCGGCGTTCATGGTGCTTGCCATCGGTGGCTTTGGTGCAACTTGGTACGCGTGGCGCTTCCGCCCAACCACGCCGACTATCACAGAGTAGAGCTATAAACGGAACGCTTCGAAAAGCGAGGCGCGCAATGCTTAGTGGTTCGCGTCCGGGCTGCGACTGAGCTCAGCCGAATGTCTGGCCCGTGTTCGTGAACCCACACGAGCACGACCCGTGAAGATCAAAGGTCTGTTTCAAGGTCGGGAGACAAACTCACTGCCGCGAATCAGGAAGCGCCAGGGTTTATGCTTCCACTTGCCTGCGTAATCCACGCCCACGCGCGGCCCGGCTAAAGTTTTCGGTGCCGGTTCGCCGCAATCTTCTACGTAAAGCAGATTCGCGCAAACATCGGCTCCGTTCAGAGACCGATCAATGGCAAAGGCCTGGCATAGCTTGCCCGGCCCGCTGGCGAGCTTGTGCAGCCTTTCAGTACGCCGCCGCTCTTTCATCAAGTCGATGCCTTTTAAAGGCTCCACCGCACGGATCAACACCGCCGACGGATAATCCACCGCTTCGGTGACGATATTCAAGCAATAATAAAAACCGTAGATGAAGTAGACGTAAGCATGCCCCGCCGGGCCGAACATGATTTCCGTTCGCTTTGTGCGTCCGCGCGACGCGTGGCAGGCTTTGTCTCGCGAGCCAACATAGGCTTCCGTCTCCACGATCCGCCCGACCGTCATCCCGTCTAGATGTTTTCTTACCAAGTACTTCCCCAGCAGTTGCCGGGCGACATCCAGAGTGGATTGTTCGTAGAATGGGCGTGGGAGTTTCAAGGCAAAATCAGAAGAGTTTCCTCGGCAGTTAGCGCAACTAGAATTGTTAAGATTCAAAAGCCAGACCCTTCAACTTCTCCTCGTTCTATTTTTGTCCCCGGTATTGCTTGTTCCACTCTCTCGCCGCCTCCTGGGGCGACATCCCCTGCGCAATCAACTTCGCCTCAAACGCAACTCGAATCTTCTTGCGCTCGAAACTCCTCGCAAGCCACTTAGCGACGAGGCTGACGCCGAGCGCCCAAAGGAAGTTGGTCCACTCAGCGCCAAATCCAACCGCCATGACGCAAAAAACCAAGGCGGCGATCGATGCGATTATCCAAGTCCAGCTGAACAGAGCCGCGATACGTTCAAGTGTCACCAATTTGCCCTCTGTCATCATAACCTCCCTCGTGTCTATGCTTTCGAGCGGCCAACTTTCAAGCTCAACCGTCGCTGCAAGAGCGATCGGTCTGAAGCACCAAGTCAGGCAAAAAGTAGCCTCCTCTATTTTCCTGGTTCCAAGACACAAAGTCCAGGCGCCACTTTGTACGCTCGGCGCTTCCACCCAACCGCGCCGGCTCAATAAAAGAAACCCGTGGGACGAAATGCCGCGTGATTAGGGTCAGACTGAGCTTTTTCCACTTCTTAGAACAAATACTACCTCGTCGGCCACTTCCTTCGCCGCGCCTTTGCCAAGGCCTTGTCAAACCCAGCACGCAACTAGCGGTATCGGTCACTCCGATCAGCTTCTCAAACAACAGAAGCCTTCCGTCGTAAAAGCTGCCACAAGCGGCTTTCCTCTTTCATATATCTGACGCTGTCTTCCCTATTTTTAAGTGTGTGATCTTTGGAGTATTTTCTGGCCACCTGTAGGGAGGTTCATACAAAGAAGCCCCTTTTTTGAAAGAGTCATAACCTGGATCGTCTAAATACTAGAATTTTAGTCATCGGTTACATTGGCATGTTACTTGCGGTTGGATAAGTAAAAGATCCTGTGGTTGGAGTAATCCACCACATTTTTCCCTAGATGGGACAAAGTAAGGATAAAGGAGGAATGGAACCATGAAACGCTCATCTGTTTTTCTCATGGCTTTTGCTCTAGTTTTGTACCTGGGAATACCAGCATTTGCTCAGCATGGCCGGGGTTTCAGCGGAGGTGTAGGAGGAGGTATTGGTGGTAGGCCCAGCACCCCTGGTGAAGTAGGGAGAGGACATTCCGGGAGCGAGATAGAATCCCCTACGGAGCAACGTTCCAAGGGAGAGGTATCTAAGGACAATACTAGCAGCACCGGCAAAAAGACGACAAGCGATTTACTCAACCAAAATACCAAACTGTCTTCGAACCTGCAGGGGCTTCTGCCGACTGGAACGAATCTGCAGGATGCAGCCAAAGGATTCGACCACCTGGGCCAATTCGTAGCCGCCGTGCATGTCTCGCATAACCTCGGCATTCCGTTCGATCAGCTAAAGACGAAAATGATGAATGGAGACAGCCTGGGTCAGGCCATCCACGAACTTAAACCAAACGTTGATGCCAAAAAGGAAACTATCAAAGCAAACCAACAGGCTCTTGAAGATATGGAGAAATCAGTGGGCTCGAACAAATCTACAACATCTGGCAAAAGCTCAGCTGTTGGGAAGTAAGATGAGCGTCAAGGGGTCGTCGCGTGATCGCGTCTCGCATTGCAACACTGTGTGATTGCAAGACCGATCCCCCCTCATGTTCTCGCGATGGATCAAAATGTTATGTCTTGAAGAACTCATCTTCGGTCATTCCAACGGCCGGATCTTTCTCACCAAGCCCCCACTTCAAAGCTACCGCGGCCTCAAAGGCGCGCTTCATATCCGGATCAACGCCCTTACGAAGTTTATCTACAAAGCGATTAAAGTGGGTCTTGATTCCCTCGTAGAATTTGAGTGGGTTGATCATAATGGATTCGACATTGCCAGAGTAGTCGAAGACACCATTCTTTTTGGGCCAAGTAACGAGGATTGGCTCTGGCCGCACCTGACTGAAAAAAACGCGATTTCTGAACATACCGTCATGGGCAAAGCCGCATCTCGCTTGGTCGTAAATTGCACCTGCAATCTTTCGTGAAAACTCGGAGTTTTGCCCTTGCACTTCAAACACCCTGGCGAACCCGTTTGCAAAGAACTCCGCCGACTTGTTTTTGCTGTCCCTACCTGAGAAATATATCTCGATTCCCTCGAAATAATTCACAAGCAGTCCAACTGCTGCAATTTGGCAATTCGGATCTTCGACAAGACGGGCAGCCGGTAACAAGAAC
>VBLN01000062.1:8247-9251 GCA_005878685.1 Deltaproteobacteria bacterium
AGCTTTTCATAAGTGAAGCTTGGACTAATGAAGTGCTGTACAAATCGCTGAGACATAGCTCTCCTCCGACGCCTCTTTGCGTTCTAAGAGCACGTACCTCATTGACCGTTTCATCTCGTGTGTCCTTTAATCTCGTATCAGATGAACGTTGCTCATTTACTTCGCCGTCGGCGCGGGCTGGCCGGGGCCGGTGTAACGAAGGATGAAGATCCCCCAGTTCTTGTCGGTAATGTAGATGTTGCCGCGCGTATCCACAAGCACGTCTTCGGTCTGGCTCACGAGCTTGTCGTAGGGAAGCGGGCCATAGCGTTTTGTCGGAGTCGGCGGAATGAACCACCCAACTTCTTTCGGCTGCCGCGGATTCTTGATGTCGTAGATGCGTAGCCCGGCGTTGAAGTAGGTGAGATAGATCAAGTCGGCCTGCTTTTCGACGTCGGGCAGATGGTATTCGAGGTTGGTATTGTGCGGCCCGAACCGGCCGCCCTTATCGCAAAAATCCGAATACGGCGCGCCTTTCGGCGGTACTGGTGTGGGAAAAATAGACATCAGATATGGTTTGGCCGGGTCCTTCATGTCGACCATTGCAACGGTCGTGATCGGCCGCGCACACGCCGGCTGATCGTCAGGAGTGTCTCCTCCACCGGTGGCCTCGCCATGCACGAATAGCATATTCTTTCCCGGAATCGGCAGGACGTCGTGCGTCGGGATGCCACCGAAGGGCGGGCTGACATTCAGCTGGCCGATCAACTTGGGTTTCGAGATGTCGTTGACGTCGAGAATGATCATCGCCGGACCATAGCCTGTATATGCCGTCTTACCGTCATCGCTGATGATCGCCGGCCCATGGAACGTCGCGTTTAATTTGGGCTGCTCGCCCTCTTTCTGCCCCGGCATCCACCAGCGTCCCGCTTCCTTGGGATTTTTCGGATCGCTGATGTCGAGAAAGACCAGGATTCGCCCTAAATATCCGGGCACCGCCGCCGATAGACTCGCGTATTTGCCTC
>VBLN01000453.1 GCA_005878685.1 Deltaproteobacteria bacterium
AATGTGGGAGCGCTTCTGACCCATACCGTAGTTGCCTGCATCGGACCGATCACGCAGAAGACGGTTGAGGAGATGGGAATCCGTGTGGATGTAGTTCCACGGGACTATACCATTCCGGGATTGACCCAGGCGATTGTGGAGTACTTCAATAGGCGCCAGGTACCAGGCATCAGGCAATAGAAGTAGAAGTCAAAATCTTTTGCCTCACGCTTCATGCCTGTAGCCTGCTTTCAGGAGGCTTTTTATGGAATTTCCAGTCTATCGTCCGAGGAGGCTGCGAAAAAACGAGCGTCTTCGCCGTCTCGTGCGGGAAACTGCCCTGAGTCTCGACCATCTTATTTATCCGCTCTTTGTCGGGCCGGGCAAGGACAGTGTTGAGCCAGTCTCGTCGATGCCGGGTGTGTCGCAGCTGTCGGTGGATCGCGCGGTAAAGGAATGTGAAGAAGTCGGCGCCCTGGGCATCCCGGCAGTCATCCTTTTTGGCATCCCAGAACAAAAGGATCCTCTGGGCTCAGAGGCCTATCTCGATAGCGGTGTGGTGCAGGGGGCGATTCGAGCCATTAAGGAAAAAGTGCCGGCTCTGATAGTGATGACTGATGTTTGTCTATGCGAGTATACGGACCATGGTCACTGCGGCGTGGTGAAAAACGGAGACGTGGATAACGACGCTACGCTTGAGCTGTTAGCCAAAGAGGCGCTTTCGCACGCGAGGGCAGGCGCGGATATCGTTGCACCATCGGACATGATGGACGGAAGGGTAGGGGCGATTCGCAAAACCTTGGATCAAAACGGATTTCAACAGGTGGCTATTATGGCCTACGCAGCCAAATACGCGTCTGGGTTCTACGGCCCATTTCGCGAGGCTGCCCAATCGACGCCGCAGTTTGGCGACCGGCGTTCCTATCAGATGGATCCGGCAAACGCGGATGAGGCCTTAAGCGAGGTGGAGTTGGATATCCGCGAAGGCGCGGATATCGTGATGGTGAAACCAGCGATGGCCTATCTCGATATCGTTTACCGCGTGAAGCAGAAGTTCGGTTATCCTGTAGCGGCGTACAATGTGAGCGGCGAGTATTCTATGATCAAAGCCGCAGGTCAGAATGGCTGGATTGACGAGCAGCGGATTATCATGGAAGTTCTTCTCGCGATCAAGCGCGCGGGTGCCGACATGATTCTCAGCTACTTCGCTAAGGACGTGGCGCGGCAGCTACATGGATGGTAAAAGTCTTGTCTTTTTATCATGCCTGCTGTGGCATGAGGTCCTTCGGCCTCAGAGGGAGTTGAGGAACGCAATAAGGTCGTGCTTATCCTTGCCCTGCCCATCGTGCGCGAGGATGGCGTCTTCAATTTTGGTTGCTCTCGCGTCGTGCAGAAAGCTCTTTCGCACGCGCAGACCCCATAGAGGAGCTGTCCGCATCTCTGTACCACTTGCCTGGCCCTGTTCGATGCGATCGCCAAGGCTGCCCATATCGTGTAGGAGAAAGTCAGAGAACGGATGGAATGTTACACTATCTAGTGCCTTAATTGGATTAGGACAAGTCTGTAATGTGGGCATGTGACACGCAGCGCAGCCGATCGCGGAGAAAATCCCCTCACCATTTAACACACTCTGCGTGATAGGACCACGCGGTGGAGGGGCCAAAAGGCTCATGAAGTCGGCGAACGCCTGAATACCCGATCCGTCGTCCTCTGGATCAGCCACCGTGTCGCAAATAGCTAGCAGTGAGGCGTCTCCTTGGGGAGCGTTTTCGGTTGGGAACAGAGGGTTCGTAATCCCCATCTCATTGAGATAGGCGTCCCCGGAAAATGTCATAAGCGTCGCAACTTGAGCTTTCCAGCCGAACCTACCAAGAGCCAAGTGGCCGCTCGCGGGGTCTTTCACCATGTTGGGCCTCCCGGCAATATCAGGGGTGTTCTGTTTTTGGTTCTTAGCGATTTGCTGGAGCAGCGAGTCAGGCACATTGTCCACCAGCCCTAGTCCAAAAAGGGGAGGGGTTTTTCGCCCAGCCTGGATGGTCGCCTGAGTCGGAATGGTCTCCCCAAAGCACGCGTTTGCCGGACCGATTCCTTGGGATTGAATAAGCGACCCTCCAAGTTGGGTCAGTGGATCGAACTGGTTGTGAGTGATCGTTCCAAATCGAGTTTCAACGATGTCGCTGTCGCCCCCGACGGCGGGGTTTGAATGGCAGGCGGCGCAGGAAACATCGTTAAAGACCGGACCGAGCCCATCACTTATGTCTTCCTCTTCTGTGAACTCGTCCTTGCCGTCAAAGAAGCGGACTGACAAGTCGTTTGTGAGATTGGCGAATGGGTCTCCAAATGTGGGGCTGTTATCCGCCGTCACCTTCCAGGTCAGGATTCCCACAAGCCATAACGAGATTATTAATGAGGATGTTTTGAATTTCATACCTATCTCCTCTCCTTATCTCGCCATCTCCATGTCAGAGAAGAAGGCCAAGCTGATTGCCCGGCTCCGCTGCGGGAGCCAACTCTAAACCATATCCTTTGAAGATTCGGTGGCGCTATCTGACGATCAGCAAATGCTGTGCCCAAGCCCAAATGGTTAGATTAAGGAAGGTTGCGGAGAGAAACTCCCCATGGATAGTGACAAAAAAGTTCAGACAGAAACTTTTTTGTCCAATACTCTGGCAGGTCCAACGAACGAAACGTCTCATTCCGCATCGGGCTGGTTCTCTGGAGCGGCATTAACAAAAGCGGGCACCTTAAGACAGGTAGCTTCGATCCGCACCAAGTTGGGGAATGCGGTCAGATCGCAGCCGAAGCGGCGAGCATTCGAGAGCTGCGGCACGAGAAAAATATCTCCGAGTGTGGGCGCGTTGCCGAAGCAAAAGTCTGCTCGGTTTGGCAATGAAACCACTGTCTGCTCCAGCGCCCCTAAGCCGAGGCCGATCCAGTGTTGCGCCCAGCGGGTGACTTCTTCTTCCTTGGCGCTCAGATCATTTCTTA
>VBLN01000030.1:0-7984 GCA_005878685.1 Deltaproteobacteria bacterium
GAACCAATTCAACGAGGAGCAATCTCATCCTGATCTGGCGAAGCGCTGCGGTCTCGCTGTAGGATCGAAAGAAGAGGATTTTTCTGATGCGACGCCGATCTTTGAGTGTCTGATCCATTCCAGCAAGACGATCTATAACGCGCTGCTGGGAAGCCCTCCGCAAAATCGCGCATCGGCCTTGACCAGCGAGAGCATGGTCTGCCGTTATTCGGAGGAATTTAACACCTATCTGCGCAGGAACTATGGCCTGGGCGATGACGCGCTGGAATTTTTCACGGTTCACATGGTTGCTGACAAGGAGCACACCGCGCGGTCAGCCGATCTCATTGCGCGTTACGTCAAGTCGCCGCGAGACGAACGATTGGTGCGGGAGAACGCACGGCATACGGTGCGCATCAAGTTGGGCAAAATTGAAGGAATCTACCAAGCCTACGCTTAACTCTCGCTTACAGGCGGCAAATCCGGCGAGAGCAGAGAGGAAGGAAACCAGCGTGGCGATGCTCCTCCTCATTCCGGCACTCATCCTTGCTCTCATCTTTCCGTCCGAAAGTCGCTCCGAGGGACCGCTGGGATCCCGACTGATGAAGAGATCCGCGAATATCTTAAGATGGATACGCAGATCCTCGGCCTTCCGGCTCCGGCCTCGAAAGTTTTTGATTTTTCTCTTCAGCGGGAGGTCAATCAGGAGTTGGGATTGAAATGAGGAGAGGTCCAAACGTCAAAGTGCCGTCTTCAGATTCAATTACGGAATCCTACCCCCATCCTTTCCCCCTGATGCGAAAGGAGAATTGACCACTATGCGGTTGCGGACGTACCTAACGTCCGCAACGGCGCGAGCCGATCGTTCGGCCGCGAGCTTCTGACTCTCGGTATCAACTCGACCGTCAAGGTAAACTATGCCGTTTACGACGGAAACGTCTACGCCGGTTATCGCGCGGCTGCGGATGGCCTTGTAGATTTCAAGTTGCATTCTTTGTCGCTCTTGTTCTGCTGTGGCAGGAGCATTGATCACGATACGGTTTCGGACCTGCTTGACCTCTGAGACGCTACGGGCCGCTCGTTCGGCCGCAAGTCGCTGGTTCTCGGTATCAACTCGGCCGTCAAGGTAGACCCTGCCGTTTATGAGCGCGACGTCGACGCCGCTGATCGCGCGGTTTTGAATCGCCTTGTATATTTGAAACTCGATCCGTTTTCTCTCGGCCGTACGATCATTAAGTGCTTCTATCCCGGGCCGGCTTTTACTTAGCTTCCTGATCTCATCCGGGGATTGAGTTGCGCCTGTTGGAGCGGAGCTTTGGGCCGTTGCTCCGGAAGCCGGGGATTCGGTCGTTTTCTCTGTTGCTGGAAGGGTCGAAGATTTCTCTGACCCTGTCGGAGCGGAACTCTGCGCCGTTGCGCCAGCAGCCTGGGTGCCGCTGGATTTCTCTGTTTCTGCCGGGGTCGAAGCTTTCTCCGCGCTTGTTGGAGCAAGGCTTGCCGCGGTTGGCGCAGACGCTTGTGGCTCACCAGATTTCGGTGGCTCTGGAGGAGATACACTACCTGCATTTCCATTCTCCGTTGATTGAGACCCATCTTGGAGTGCCGGTAGTTCGAGACGCGAAGCATCACGGGCTTCTCCCTGACGAGCTTGGTCGGTCTGCTTGGCTAATTGAAGATTCTCCCTAGGAAATCCAAGCAAATGGTAGAGCGCCGCGCCAGCGCTACCAAAGAAGACGAGTGCCAGCAATATTCCAAACCCTACGCCGGCGAAGCCATCTCTGTGAGGTCGGATAGGGTGTCTTGCTACACGCGTCTCGAGTTCCTTTGAAACTGCTTGCCAGAGCCTATCCACCACCTTTTCCTCGGCAGCCTGAAAGACTTCCTCCCGCTCATTTCTTATTTCAGGCTCCTTCACAGGAGCCCCCGTGTTTGCTCTGGCTTGTTCATTTAGCCGCAAATCGCGGACCACCTCTTGAATCACCTCGGCGGCAACTTGTTTTTTGGAACCCGCATAGGCGATGAGCAGGGCATTATCGCAAATAATATTGATGATCCGAGGAATCCCTCTCGAATAGAAAGCGATCTGCTCGACAGCAACCGGATCGAATAAATCTTCCCCTTCATAGCCAGCGGCCTGAAGCCTATAATGGATGTAGCGCTCCACCTCCTCCCCCTTCAGCGGCGCAAGCCGGCACTGGATGGCCACCCGCTGCTTAAGCTGGCGCAGGTTCGCTTGACCGAGTTTGCTCTCAAGCTCGGGTTGGCCCATCAGCACAATTTGGAGCAGCTTTCCCTTATCCGTCTCCAGATTGGAGAGAAGTCTTAGGCCTTCAAGAGTCTCATCGTTGAGCTTTTGGGCTTCGTCGATAAGGAGAGCAACAATATGACCATTTTTGGCCTGCTCGATCAAATAGGCATTGAGCTGCTCATTCATCGTTAACTTATCCGCTTTTTGTTTCGCTAAACCCAGGTCGCGCAAGATGACCCGGAGCAGTGCCGTGAAACCCAGATCGGTGTTGAAGATGAAGACAGAATGGATGGTGGCCTCTAAACTGCGCATGAGCTTGCGCAGTAGGGTAGTTTTTCCTGTTCCCGCCTCGCCGGTGATGACGATGAAGCCCTTTTTGCCTTCGATCCCATAACTCAGGGCAGCGAAGGCCTCCTGATGGAGGGGAGTGGCGTAGAAGAAGCGGGGGTCCGGAGTGACGCTAAACGGGGACTCAACGAATCCAAAGTGTTTATTGTACATGATACCTATGTGCTGTTGAAAAAGAGTAGCGCAATGTCAACAATTGTCAAGACAGAAAAATTGGATCTACTCCTCACGTTAGACGCCGCTATGTGCTAAATGTTTAGTTTGAGGCAAGTGCGATGCCAAAAAGAGCACATGAAGCTAAGTTATCGAGTTTTTTAGGGCTTTAGTAAGGAACGGTGTTGGGAAGGCCCAAGGCTGAAGGAATTTTCCTACGCTCCAGAAGCCTTCATGGGAGGAAAATTTCGGGTCACCGTCCAGATTCAGCCCGATTTTCCGTAAAGGCGATCAATGAAGCCGCTCTTTTTTATTTCCTCGATCAGGCTTGTGTCCATATACTCCTCCGCGCGAATGCCACGCGCCTTGGGGTTGAGAAGAGAATCCAGAGCAGTCTGTATGCCGCCTGCCTCCGGCACCGGATACTCCCGCATCGTCTTTGCGAGTCGTTCATAGAGCGGGCGGACTACCTGCGGATCGCTGTTGCTTTCCTTGAGCACGGCCATGGCACTCTCAGACCGGGTCTTGAAGACATAGATTCCTTCAGTAAGGGCCGTTAGAAACCGGCGCACGTTGTCCCTCTGGCTTTTTAAAACCGAACCCGCCACAACCACGCCGTAATTCGCATACTCGATCGGAAGCTCCGAAAGATCGGCCAGAACTCGGCAGCATCCGGTCTCCACGACCTTTTGGACTTGTGTAGAGCTGACCAGCGCGGCGTCCATGTGACCGGCAACCAAGGCTGCGATTCGGGTGGGGGTGTTCCCGGATTGAAAAAAAGTCACGTCTTTGTCGGGATCGAGTTTCCAATAGCGCAGCGCCACACGCGTGATAATTTCCGAGCCCGAGCCAAAGCGGCTGATGGTTATACGCTTTCCCTTAAGGTCCGCGGCGGTCTTGACAGAATTTCGAACGACAAAGAAAGGCTCCAGCCGGTTGATTATGACCGCGACAACCTTGAGCTCCTTCGCCCCGGCAACGCCTAAATTGAGCATCGCTGTCACGTCAAAACCGGTCAGATCAATGTCTCCCGAGGAAAGTGTCTGCGCCATCAAATTCCCGCTCGTCAGATAAATGGCCCTGACATCGACGTTGTGCTTACGCCAGAGACCCGACCGGTCGATCAACTTGAGCAGGTCGGAGCCGATGCCCGCGCCGCTGTAGCCGAGTTTCAGGACCGGTTGTGCCTGCGCGCATGGGGCTAGGAGACTCCCCAATAGAATAATCGCCGCGACGGTCAACTCGATCCTCTTTGCCATGTTTTTCTCCTCTCGCATGCAGAGCCTGCGGTTTCTTCCCGGCGCGGCCTTCGCTATATCAGCCCTCGGTCATCGGGAACGGTCAGGTAGGTGAAGAATCTCTTTCCGCGGGCATCGCGCCTATTCAAACGGCCATTTGGGTTTGAGTTTGAAGGGAAGCTTCTTCACGAGTCTCTCGGTAGCTCGCTGCGCCTGACGAAGCGCCTTCTTGACGTTGACCGTTAAGATCTTTCTTTTCTCCATGACGATCCGGCCGTCGATGATCACAGTCTCGACGTCCGCTCCCTCTCCGGAGTATACCAAGGTCGGAACGAGGGAAAAGTCATGCAAAGGGACCCAGTTGGAGCGCTTGCAATCGACGACGATCACGTCGGCCTTCTTTCCCTTCTCCAGTGAGCCGATCTCATTGTCCCAGTGCATGGCGCGCGCGCCATCGATCGTCGCCATCTCCAGTGCCTTCTCAGGCGCAATCAAATCCGGGATGATGCGCGCCTCTTTGTGGACCGTAGCCGCCTCGTACATGGCGCGAAACATATCCAGGCTGTTGTTCGCTGCGCTGGAGTCGCAACCCAGGGCTACCGTAACGCCCTTATCGATAAGTTCCGGAAACTTTCCGACGGTGGCCGAGCCGTAAGCCCCGTGGAGTGTGGCGCCCGGCACGTGGATGACGCGGCAGTCGTTGTCCTTTAGCATGCGGAGTTCTTCGTCGGTCAGCACCGCCATGTGGATGAGGTACCAGTGCGAGCCCAGAATACCGAGCGAATTCATGTGCTCGATGACGGTGTGGCCGGTTCTTTTTCTCACCCACTCGACTTGATCTTTGTTGACAGCCGCGTGCATTTGCACCATGACGCCGTCTCGTTTGGCGAGCTGATTGATGCCGCGGTAGAGATTGTCACTCACATTGGGTTCCACTCTAAGGCCGTAGGACGCTCGTACGCGGCCGCCTTCTCTTTCATGCCAGTCTTTGACCAGCTTCTCTTCAACTTTTAGGGTTTCTTCGGTGGCGAGCTTTCCCGGAAGTCCGTCCGGCAGAGGCCGATCATCGCTCCACTGGTCCATGCCGGACCAGGTGATGATCCCGCGCATCCCGCTCTCCACGAGCGCACGACCGACATTATCCATCCGGTAGCCGCCGGGATCACAGACGCAGGTGGTGCCGGTGCGGATCATCTCGATGCAACACAAAAGCGCGCTCAAATAGGTGGCCTCGTCGGTCAGCAAGGTTTCATAGGGGTAAATTCGTTCATAGCACCACGCGATGAGATCGACCTCGTCGGCGAGGCCGCGGGCGAGCATCTGGACATGATGGCAGTGAGCGTCGATGAGGCCGGGCATGACGATCCGATCCTTGGCGTCGAACACTTTCTCAGCTTGGAAATCCTTCAGCGATTCGGCTTTACCGACATCGAGGATGCGATCGTTTTCGATGGCCACCGCGCCCTCTTTGATGATCCGCCGGCGCGGGTCCATGGTAATCACGGTGCCGTTTTTGATTAGAATTCGCGACATGAGAATTCCTCCCTGTCAGGCGAGTACCACACAAAAAACTTCGGTGTCAAACAAATGAGGAGTTGAGCAATGAGCGATCAGCATTCAGCAAACGACTTGGAGCGAAGAGCTGATAGCTGGCCGCTGATGGCTTAGTGAGAGTTGACAGGGAATCTTTTTGAGAGTAGCTAAACCCATATCTCGGTAGAAGGAAAGTGAAGACGAAAATGGCGCGAACAGGTTTTGCTCTGGGATACGGCAAGTTTACGAACGTGAGAGAGCTGGCAAGCCTCATGCAACAAGCGGAAGAGCGCGGTTACGAGATGGGTTTTTTTTCGGAGACCATTGAGCTGATGCGCGATTCCGTAACGGCGCTCGCGGCCATCGGTCTGGCGACGAAGCGACTGATCCTGGGCTCGACCCAGATCGTGCGCCTGCGCGGTCCGGTGGTGATGGCCCAAAGCCTGGCTAGCCTGGACGAGCTCACGGGCGGTCGCATGACGTTGGCGCCGGGCGCCTGCACCCAAAGCCACGCCCGGGTTCACGCTCTCAATCCCGACCTGAAAGTGACTCCGGCACAGGTGCTCAAGGAATATATCGAAGCGATGCGTCTGCTTTTGACCGGAGAAAAGGTTTCCTATCACGGCCAGTATGTCCATTTCGACAATGTCGGCCTGGCGTGGAAGCCCGTGCGCAAGTCCATTCCGATTTATCTCCCCGCGACAAGCAAGACGGGTCTGAAGCTCGCCGGACAGATCGGCGACGGGGTTGTCCTGAATGCCGTCTGTTCTCCCGAGTACACGGTCAACGCACTCAAGATCGTGCGCGAAGCAGCCGAGGCAGCAGGTAGAGATTTTTCCAAGTTTGAAGTGGCGCAGATCATCAATTGTTCCGTCGAGGATGATCATAGGAAAGCGCTCGACCAAGTCCGCTGGGAAGTCGCCACTAAACTCGATCCGATCCAGATCTCGTTTATCGCGGGTCCCAAGATGCGGGTCGGAGAGCCTTATATAAGGAAAGAGGACCTCCCGCTTTTTGAGAAGGCCTACGCCAACGGCGGCATGGACGGACTGATCAAAGCCGTGCCGGATTCCTACGTTGAGGGGATGACCGCGAGCGGAACGCCCGATGAGGTCAAAAGGCGAGTGCAGCAGTACCGCGATGCCGGCGTCAAGATTCCCTTGCTCCGTCCCGCGGCTGTTCATCAGACAGAGAAGGTGATGGATCTTTTCGCGCAAACGTAGGCATTAGGCACGAGCAACAGTAAGAGAAAATGCAAGAGTGTCTTTCTAATGTCTATTGCCTCATGCCGGACAGCTAATCCACTATGCATCGAGTCGGGGTAGACATTGGCGGCACTTTTACCGACCTTCTGATGGTGAGCGAGGATGGCCGCGCCGTCATCGGAAAAACGCTGACCACTCCAGGCGACCCGAGCTTGGCTGTCGAGACCGCGCTCAGTCACGCGCTGCATGATGGCGCGGTCGAACCCCAGGAGGTGGCGGCGCTGGTGCACGGAACGACCCTTGTGACGAATGCTATCATCGAACGCAAGGGCGCGGCGACAGCCTTGCTCACAACTACCGGGTTTCGAGACGCGATCGAGATTGGTCGCGAACATCGCTACGAGCTGTACGATCTCAACCTGGACCTTCCGCAACCTCTGGTGCCGCGACATCTACGCTTCGATGTGCCGGAGAGAATCGCCGCCGACGGGAGCATCCTTCAACCTTTGGATGAGGTTTTTGTCCGCCGGCTGGTAACCGAGCTGCGCGACAAGAACATCAGGGCGATCGGCGTCTGTTTTTTAAACAGCTTCCGTAATCCTGTCCATGAGCGCCGGACGGCCGAAATCATCACCCAACTGGCGCCGCAGACCCGCGTCTCTCTCAGCTCCGAGGTCATAGCCGAGATCCGTGAGTTCCAGCGCGCCAGCACGACGGTCGCCAACGTCTACGTGCAAGAGCTCGTCGCCAGCTACCTTAAAGAGCTTCAGCGCCGGGTGAAGCGGATAGGATTCGAGGGCAGCTTTTTCGTCATGTTATCCAACGGCGGCATCGCCACGGCCGATACGGCAGCCCGTTTTCCGGTGCGGCTCTTGGAATCCGGACCCGCGGCGGGGGCATTGGCCGCCGCTCGTTTGGGAGTTCGCTCCGGTTTCTCTGACCTGCTCTCGTTCGACATGGGTGGGACGACTGCGAAGCTTTGCGCGGTCGAAGGAGGAGACCCGCTCAAGGCGCACGAGTTCGAGGTCGATCGGGTCTATCGCTTCAGACGCGGCAGCGGGCTGCCCGTCAAGATCCCCGTGATCGACATGATCGAGATCGGCGCTGGTGGCGGAAGCATCGCGCGCGTGGACGCGCTCGGGCTTCTCAAAGTAGGGCCGGAGAGTGCCGGGGCCGATCCCGGCCCCGCATGCTACGGGCGCGGCGGAGAGGAGCCGACGGTCACGGACGCGGATCTAGTACTCGGTTACTTGAACGCTGATTACTTCCTGGGTGGAAAG
>VBLN01000030.1:8057-10249 GCA_005878685.1 Deltaproteobacteria bacterium
TGAATGAAAACATGGCCAATGCCGCGCGCACGCATCTGGGAGAGCGCGGCAAGGATCCGCGCCGCATGCCTCTTTTTGCTTTCGGCGGCGCGGGCCCGGTGCATGGCTACCGAGTGGCGGAGATTCTCCATCTCCCCGCTCTCATCTCGCCGGTCGGTGCCGGCGTGGGCTCTACCTTTGGTCTACTCGTGGCTCCTTTAGCCTTCGATTTTGTGCGCAGCGCCTACAGCAGGCTGGATGGCCTGGATTGGAGTTTTGCTAACGGTTTGCTGGAGGAGATGGCGCGCGAGGGGCGGGCGGTGCTTGAGAGATCGGGGCTTTCCGCCTCGGAGATTTCGTATCGGTACAGCGCCGACATGCGCTATGTGGGGCAGGGGCACGAGGTCTCAGTGCCGCTGCCGAATGGGAGGTTGGAAGAGCGCCATCTTCCTCAAGTGACGGAGACCTTCGAGCAGATCTACCGGACGCTTTACGGGCGCAAGGGTCCGGACGTACCTCTTGAGGTCATCAACTGGCGCGTCGTCACCAGCGGGCCGAGGCCGGAGACAGATTTTCGCCTGCCCGAGGATGATTCCTCTCGTAAAAATGCCATCAAAGGCGCGCGCAAGGCCTACTTCCCTGAGTACGGGCAGTATGTAGAAACGCCCGTCTACGATCGCTATGCGCTCAAGCCCGAGGAGACTTTCAGCGGGCCTGCGATCGTCGAAGAGCGCGAGTCTACTCTGATTATGGGAGCCCACGGCCGCGCGCGGTTGGATGATCAATTGAACGTCATCGTAGGGTTTGTCGATGTCTAACAGCGGGATCGATCCTATAACGCTGGAAGTTGTCTGGAGCCGTTTGCTAGCTGTGACCAATGAGCAGCAGGACGCGCTGATCCGCACAGCCTTCAGCACCATCGTCCGTGAGAGCCAGGATCTTGCCTGCGGTTTGTTCGACACTAAGGGCCGAATGATCGCTCAATCGGTGAGCGGCACTCCCGGCCACATCAACGCGATGGCGACTTCGATGCGCCACTTCCTCACCGCGTTTCCTCCCGAGAAGCTTGCGCCGGGCGATGTTTTGATCACCAATGATCCGTGGATGACCGCCGGCCAGATCAACGACATCACGATCACCACGCCCATCTTTCGCAAGGGCCGCATGACTGCTCTGTTCGCCAACACGTGCCACAGCGCGGACATCGGCGGGCGAATCCTCTCAGCTGAGGCGCGCGAAGTTTATGAAGAAGGTCTCCGCATACCGATCATGAAGCTCTTCGACCGCGGCGAGCCCAATACAGTGCTCCTGCAGATCGTTCGCGCCAACGTGCGGCAGCCTGATGAAGTCGTCGGCGACTTCTACGCCCAGGCCTCCTGCAACGACGCCGGCGGCGCCGCTCTCATCGAGATGATGGATGAATTTGGCCTGGAGAGCATCGATTCGATAGCAGAGGAGATCATCCGCCGCTCCGAAGCGACGGTGCGGGAGCGGATCCGCGAGCTGCCGGACGGCGAGTGGAGCAGCGAGACCTCGAGCGACGGATTTGAAGAACCTATTGTTATTCGCTGCCGCGTGCGCGTGGCGGACGACGAAATCTTTATCGATTCTACTGGATCATCCCCCCAAAGCGCGCATGGCATCAACGTGGTACTTAACTACACCCACGCTTATGCAAGCTTTGCGATTAAGGCTGCGGTCTACCCAGAGGTGCCGCACAACGAAGGCAGTTTTCGTCCCGTCCACGTGACGGCGCCGCCGGGGAGCATTCTCAATGCGCTCGATCCGGCGCCGGTAGCGAGCCGCCAGGCCGTGGGCCATTTTGTTCCAAGCGCTATCTTTGCCGCACTGGCCGGAGCGCTTCCCGGTCGGCTGATGGCGCCGGGGGCTGATCCGATTTGGCTGAGCGTGTGGCGCGGGCAAAATCCGGATTTCACTTTTACTCTGTTTCAGGTCGGCGGCACAGGCGCGCGGCCAACGAAGGACGGGCTGAGCGCCGTCGGATTTCCCAGCGGCGTAGCCGGCGTGCCCGCTGAGGTGATGGAAAGTCTTTCACCCATCGTGATGCTCCGGCGCGAACTGCGTGCGGATTCGGGCGGCGCTGGCGCATGGCGCGGTGGTTTGGGCCAGCTCACGGAATTCACGCATCGCGCTGACGGGAGATGGAGCGTGAGCGGCATCGTGGATCGGACAAAATATCCTGCGCCCGGTAT
>VBLN01000031.1:0-5555 GCA_005878685.1 Deltaproteobacteria bacterium
GTAGCGGGCTATCTCGGCTCGCTGCGCGAACGGCTTCAAACGCGGGGGTTCAAAGGGGAAGTTCTCGTCATGCAGTCGGGCGGTGGTGTGATGTCGCTGGAGACCGCGGTCCAGAAGCCGGTCGGGATGATGGAGTCCGGCCCGGTCGCAGGAGTGATCGGCGCCGCAAGAGTAGCTTGCGCCCTCGGCTACCCGCAGGCGATCGCCTTCGACATGGGCGGTACGACGGCGAAGACGAGCCTCACCCGCGACGGCAACGCCGAAATTACCACTCACTACTATATCGGCGGCTATAACAGCGGCCATCCCGTGATGTTGCCCGTGGTGGACATCATCGAGGTCGGCTCGGGCGGGGGAAGTATCGCCTGGCTCGACGCGGCGGGAGGATCGAAGGTCGGTCCCGTCAGCGCCGGCGCGGTGCCCGGACCGGCCTGCTATGGTAAGGGCGGAACGCAGCAAACCGACGGTCACCGACGCCAATCTTATACTCGGCCGGCTCGGTGCAGAGTCGTTTCTCGGCGGGGAGATGGTGCTCAATGCTGAAGCCGCCGTGGCCGCCGTCCAGAAGCACATCGCCGAGCCGCTGGAGCTCGACGTCAACCAGGCAGCGGTAGCGATCATTAGAATAGCCAACGCCCACATGGCGCTTGCTCTGCGCGCGGTCTCCGTTCAAAGAGGCCGCGACCCGCGCGACTTCGCCCTGGTGGCCTTTGGAGGCGCGGGGCCGCTGCATGGCTGCACGCTCGCGCGGGAATTGAAAATCCCCACAGTCATCATTCCGCAGCTGCCGGGACAGTTTTCCGCCTGGGGCATGCTCACCTGCGATCTCAGGCATGACTATGTTCAGACTTTGCTGCGCGACTTCGCAACCGTCAGCCCCAAAGAGATCCGCTCAGTCTTGGCCGCTCTGATAAACGACGGAATGACAACCGTTGGAGGCGAACACGAGAATCGAAGTCCGGCCCCCGAGATCGAATGCCGCCTCGACCTGCGCTACCGAGGCCAAGAGTACACCGTGACCGTCCCGCTGCCGAAAGCAAGCTACAGCGGCGACGACCGAGAAACTACCGCCGCGCGGTTTCATGAATTGCACCGTTTGCTTTACGGCCATTCGGCTCCAGAAGAGCCGCTGGAACTTGTTGCCGTCAGGGTCACGGTCCATAGAGCCGTCGAAAAAGGCCCGTCTTTTCTTACAACCCATGCATCTACGTCCGGCAGCGGGCGATCTGCATCGGCCCATAACGAGCGCCGAGTCTACATGGGCGAACGGTACGGCTTTATAAATACGCCCGTCTACAGCCGCGAAGAGCTCCCTCCGGGGACAAAGTTGGCAGGACCTGCGATCATCGAGGAGACCGCTTCGACGACGGTCGTTTTGCCGCAAGATAAGGTTGAGGTCGTCCTGACGGGCGAGTTAGTGATCCAAATCACCCAGGAGGAAGACTGATGCGCAAAATCGACCCTGCAACCTTGGAGATCGTCCGCGGCGCGTTCATCGCCTGCTCCAACGAGATGGGCGCGGTGCTCAGCAAGACCGCTTACAACCCAATGGTTTTCGAGGTTCAAGATTTCTGCATCGCCATCATCGATCCCAAAGGACAACTGATCGCGCAGAACTCAGGAGGACTGCCGATTTTCCTTGCGGACATGGGCGCCACGGTCACGGACGGCATCGAAAAGTTCGGCATCTCGGGATTCGAGCCGGGCGACGCGATCGCCATGAACGCGCCCTACGTCTGCGGCCAGCACTTAAACAACGTCGTCGTTTACACTCCCTGCTTTGCTGACGGCGAGCTGGTCGCCTTCCCGGCGGTACGGGCCCATTGGCTCGACGTCGGCGGCCGGCGCGTCGGCTTCGGCTCGGTCGAGACGACGGAAATCTACGAAGAGGGGCTCCAGCTCCGCTCGATCAAGGTCTACCGCGGCGGCAAGCTGGACGAAAATATCTGGCAGATCATCGCCGACAACGTGCGCTTCCCGGAATCCTGTCTCGGCGATCTAGCGGAGATTGGCAGAGCTTTTCCAACGGTATGGCGCCGAGACGATAAGAGCCTGCATCGAGGAGATGTGGAACCAGTCGGAGAAACTCGCGCGCCTCGCTGTATCCGCGATTCCGGACGGCGACTACGAAGCGGAATCGTTCATGGATAACGACGGCCAAGAGTTCGACAAGCCGGTGCCGATCCGGGTGACTGTGCGCGTTCATCGCGATGAGATGACCGTGGATTTCTCCGAGGTCGCAGACCAAGTCAAAGGGCCCATCAACTGCGGCATTTCAGGCGGGATTGCAGCCGCTCGCGTCGCCTTCAAGGCTCTCACGTTACCCTCTCAACCTGTCGACGAGGGTTGCTTTCGGCCTTTGAAAGTAATCCTGCCTCCGGGAAAGTTCCTGAGCGCACAAGCGCCTGCGGCCTTGGGCCTCTGGTCCATTCCCCTCCCTACGGTTATCGATACCGTGCTAGCGGCCTTTGCCGCCGCGGTGCCTGACAAGATTCCGGCCGCGCACAAAGGCGAGATGGGCGGGTTCGCCGTCTACGGCACGGATCAATCCACCGGCCGCCGCTTCGTCTGCCTCAATATGATGGGCGGCGGTTGGGGCGGCAGGTCTACGGGCGATGGCCCGAGCGCCGCGGTCTCGATCTGCCAGGGCGATGTGCGCAACACGCCGATCGAACTGCTCGAATCGCGCTACCCGCTCTTCTTCGAGAAATTCTCTCTGCGGGAGGACAGCGGCGGCGCGGGTCGCTACCGCGGCGGGCTCGGCGTCGAGCTTGCCGTGCGCTCGCGCTACCCGGCGCTCGTCAACTTCAATTTAGAACGCACCAAGTGCGCGCCGTGGGGACTATGGGGTGGGAAGCCGGGGACTATATACGAGACCAATGTTCGGAGCGCCCCAGATGCGCCATGGGTTTCCGTAAAGAAACAGACCCGATATCCGATCTCGCCCGAGAGCCGTGTCGTCTTTCTCACCGCCGGCGGCGGCGGCTGGGGCAACCCTCTGGAGCGCGACCCCGAAGCTGTCGCCGCGGATGTCCGCGAAGGCTATATCTCATCTGAAGCAGCGGTCGACTATGGCGGAGCTCTGTATCCGCTTAGCGGCGCGACAGATTTGAAGGCAACTGAGTCGCTAAGGGATCGGTTGCGCCAGGAAAGAAAAGAGCAGGAAGGATCCGGGTAAGTACTTTTCGCCGAAGAATGGCTTTCTGCCCGGACGAATTAAAGCCCCGCCGCGGCCAAAAAAAACGGCACCACCGCTCGGTGGTGCCGTGATGGTCTTGGAAAACCCGGCTATGCGGTCGGCTTGAGGATGTAGGTCAGGTTGCTGCGGTCCCCGCGTTCCTTGGCGTCGCTGTCGAAATAGATCTCCTTCGGATAGTTCCCGAACTTCAGGTCCTCGACTGTCTGCTCCATGACGGCGCGAGCGTGAACTTAGAACTCTAGCTCTTACTTCAACCTCGGGCGGCGCCGCTTTGTAGAGCGACCTCTATCACGGAGCGAGCAGGCATTCATCACTTCGAGATTGTGACCAGGGTCACGGTATTGACCAGGCTGTTGGCCAGCACGAAGTTGCCGTCTGTCGTGACCGAAGTGTTACGCACAATGTTCCCGCCGCCCGGGATCGCCCAGCTCTGGAATTTCTCGGTCTTGGGATCGAAGCGTACCACTGTGTTCGGCGTAGCTTCGGATTCGCTGTACCAGATAATGTCGCTGATCGCCGAGATGCCATAGGGGGCAGATTTCGGCCCGCTCGGGGACTGCCACTCGCTGACCTTGCCCGTCGCGGGATCGAGCCTGCCCAGGAAACCGCGTGCGTAGTCGGTGTACCAGACCATGTCGTCGCTGGTGATTGCGATGCGCCGCGGGCGCGCTCCAGAATCCGGCAATGGGTATTCACGAATTTCCATCGTCTTCGGATCGATCTTCGCGATCTTGTTGATGCCGAACTGGACGACGAACAAGGTGCCCCTCGAGTCCAGCGCCATGCCATAGGGGCGAGATTTCGGCGTCGGCGGAGTGAGCAGCTTGATATCGCCAGTCTTCGGGTCGAGTCGACCGATGCGATTGGCGTTCTGCACCGTAAACCAGAGAATGCCGGTCTTGTCGAAGATTAGCGTGTGAGGATCGTTCGCGTCCGGGTCCGGCATCTTGTACTCAGTAACTGCGCCGGTCTTTGGGTCGAGTTTGCCGATCAAGGCGCCGGTATTTCCTGTGTACCAGATGTTGCCGTCCTTGTCTTCAACGAGTCCGTGCGGTCCGGAGTGAGCGGTCTTGAGGGGATATTCCTTGACTTGCGATCCGTCCCTGGCCGCCAGCGGATCGTGCGGCCGCGACCCGGGCGTAGGCACCTGCCACACTTTCATCGAAGCCTTGGCCGGCCCCGGGACCACCACCGCCGCAGGCTTTCCTTTTTCCGGGAAGTTCTTGGTCAGGTACTCCGTCATCGTCGTAAGCTGATCGGGCGGAATCGACACGCCGTGATTGATCATCATCCGCATGACCGTGCGCCATCCCTCGGCCGTGTATCCGGAGCCGAGGCGCGCATAGAACGCGTGGCAGCTGTTGCATTGGGCGGCGACCATTTCCTTGCCCTTGCCATCGGGCAACTCCTGGCCCCAGGCGGGAAGCGCGGAGCACAGCAGAGCGGCTGCCATCAAGGACAGAAGTAATTTTCTCGACATAGTTCCTCCATGAAGAAACGCGATCGACATAAACCTGCGTCCATTCGCGTTTGCGGTTGCTGGACCCAGCCTAAGATACTCTTACAAGAACGGCCCTAAAATATGCAGATACATAATGGGCGTCAAGAGGAAAGGGTAATCGTTTCGCTCGAATGAACTCCGCTTGACAAGCGAAAGGCCGATTCTATAGAAGGCTTACAGATTCGTTGAGCCAACCGGCGGGCTCTAACAGAAGATTATCGAGGAGTCTTTAATGGCCGCGAATCGCGGTGGCGCCGGTGTCGCCGCAGCCATTGAAGCGGGCGATGTCGGAGCGAAAGTCACCTTGATAGAACAGGCTGATACCTTAGGAGGGACTGCTGCCATCTCGGGCGGCGGTTGCCTCATCGTGGGAACACCGCTCCAGGAGTCTCAGGGAATCCACGACACGCCGGATCTGGCGTTCGAAGACTGGGTGAGGTGGGGACAGGGAGCCGCTGATGAGCAGTGGGCGAGATTTTACATCGAGCACTCGCTTCACGACCTTTATTTCTGGGCCGAACAACGCGGCGCGAAATGGATCGACATGAAGTTCCAGGAAGGCAATCGGGTGCATCGCTGGCACCGCCCGGAAAATAACGGGCTGGGATTGATGACGGCGCTGATCAACGCCATGAAATCCAAAGGCGCGACCCGAATCTTGACCGGCACCGAGGCCGACAAGACTTTGACTCAAAACGGCAGAGTCGGTGGCGTTAAAGCGACGAATGTAAAGAACGGAGAGACCACGGAGATTCACAGCAAGACGCTTATCGTGGCCACCGGAGGCTTCAACTCCAATCTCGACATGGTGCTGGAGGCTAGGCCGGAGTTTAAAGCCTTCAAGGTGATGGAGGG
>VBLN01000031.1:5636-16749 GCA_005878685.1 Deltaproteobacteria bacterium
ACTCCGGATTATCGCGATCCCCAAGGCAGGCGCGGCCTGGTCTTCCGGCTCACGCCGGGCTACGTCTGGGTCAATCAGCAGGGACGCCGCTTTCACGACGAGTCGCGCACCGGCGGCGCCTCGGCCACGCCGGCGCTGCTGGCGCAAAATCCACCCCATGCCTGGGCCATACTCGACACTCCGATGACGGCCAAAATGGAGGTGGCCGATCCTTACTATCGCGACGGCGACAAAGTCCGGCGCGACAAGGTGCAGGAACTTCTCAACAGCTCGCCCTACATCAAGAAAGCCGACTCACTGAGCGAGCTGGCGCAGAAGATCGAAGTGGATATATCGAGCTTTCTTTCAGAAGTAGAAAAATACAACCAGGCCTTCGATGCCGGATCGGAGAGGGAGCCCGCGTTTGGAAAGTCCCTCAAGCAGTCGAAGAAATTTGACACCCCGCCCTATTACGCCATTCAACTCTTTCCTCTGGCGCGGAAAAATTTCGGCGGCGTCAAGACCGATCTCCGCTGCCGCGTTCTCGATAAATATTTCGAACCGATCCCCGGCCTCTATGCAGCAGGTGAAGTCGCGGGAATGGCCGGCGGACACATCAATGGGAAGGCTGGCTTAGAAGGGACCATGCTCGGACCATCGATCTTTAGCGGCCGCGTCGCCGGTGGCTGGGCCGCTCATGAGGCCGGCTTCGGACCCGGATTCGTCGGCAAACCCAACCGGCCCGTGATGCGCGGTCTTTAGCAGCGAAGCCGCTCAGCGGCGGTGGATGTCGTCCTCGGCTCCTGGAGCCTTGACGTATTTCGGCATCGTCTTGCCGCGGAGATCATAGATGTAGTCGATGACCTGCTGGTTGGTCATGTGTTTGCTCATGTCGTACCTGTTGAAGTGGGTGATTTCCGCCAGCGGGCGGCGCACTCCTTCTTTGGCCCCGACATCGGGATAACCGACGGGAATAATCAGATAGAGTGTCATCACATCGGGAACGCCCAGCACTTTCTTGAAGCCTTCCTCGACGTGAATCGTGACCCACTGCGTGCCTAAGCCCATCGAGGCGGCGGCGAGATGCATCAGAATAGAGGTGTTGGCGAGAGCGTCGGTAAGATGCGACTGGTGACGGCCAAAAGTGTGCCCACCCATGACGGTCGCCCACTGGCGCCGGCCGTCGCCTAGAACCACGATCAGCGCTGGCGCCTCAGCCCATCCGGGGCGCGCCTTGAGTTTGCGCAACTGTTCCTCGAGATCGCCGATGACGTGAAACGCCGGATGGCGCAACTCCGGCAGCCGCATCTGCTCCATCCAGAAATTGTAGTCGTCCATCTCCTCCCGATAGACCTTAAACAATGCCCTTTTTACCGCCGGATCTGTGACCACAACGTATTCCCAGGGCTGCGCGTTGGCCCCCGACATCGCCCAGCGTCCGGCATCGAGGATTTTTTCGATGGCACCCTCGGGAAGGGGATCAGGCTTTAGCTTGCGAGTGCTCATCCGCCGCTGCAACAAATCCATCAGCATCTCGTATTGCGGTGTCACTTTTATCCCTCCTTTGGAGGCCAGCTTGGCGAAGTCGTTGTTGGTGTCCGGTTGAAGTGAAGATTATCCGAGAAGTCGGCTATGCGTCAACTCGGCGAACAGTTAGTCGGTTTGGCGGACGGGACCGTGAAACATTCAACCCTGTCAATGATATGCCTTCGCCGTCGAATTTACACAGCCGGTGATCCGATCAAATAGGATTGACTTGTGTAAACGGCATTGAGAAAGTAGGGACTCTGAGTCGAGGCTAAAGCAATGTCCGAGTTTCAATTTGGCGGTAAAGTCGTCTGGCGGCCGAGCGCGGATGTTATCGCTCGGAGCCGGCTTAAAAATTTCATGGATCGGCATGGCATCGGCACTCTCGAAGAATTACAGCGCCGGTCTACGGAGGAGATCGAATGGTTCTGGGGCGCGGTCCTCGAAGAGCTGGAGATCGAATTTTACGAGCCTTATGAGCGGATTCTGGACGCTTCGCGGGGCATCGCCTGGACGCAGTGGTGCTGCGGCGGGAAGATGAATGTCGTCCATAACTGTCTGGACAAATGGAGAGGGACGCCGGTTGGGCGCCAGGAAGCGGTTCGCTGGGAAGGGGAACCCGGCGACAGCCGTGTCCTGACATACGAAGAGCTGGATCGGTCCGTATGCCGCTTGGCCAACGCGCTTCGCGCCCTCGGGATGAAGAAGGGAGATTCGGTCGCGCTCTTCATGCCTATGATGCCGGAGACTGTCGCGGCGCTTTTCGCCGTAGCCAAACTCGGCGGAATGGTTCTTCCGTTGTTCTCGGGTTATGGCGCCGCGGCGGTGGCTGGACGCTTGCGCGACAGCGGGGCGAGGTTCCTGCTAACCGTCGATGGCTTCTATCGTAGGGGACAGAGCGTGCTGCTGAAACCGGTTGCCGATGAAGCCGCGGATGCCTCCCCAGCCGTGGAGCACATGCTCGTTCTTAAGCGGCTTGGGACGCCGATTCCTTGGTCTCCCGGCCGTGACCGGTGGTGGCATGAGGAGGTTGATCGCCAGACCGACGACGCGGAAACGGAGCGGACCGACGCTGAGGATCCCCTGATGATTATTTATACCTCCGGAACGACCGGACGGCCTAAGGGCGCTCTCCACACCCACTGCGGTTTTCCCATCAAAGCGGCGCAGGACATGGTCCACGGATTCGACGTTCGACGCGAGGACGTTCTTTACTGGGTAACGGATATGGGATGGATGATGGGACCGTGGGAAGTTTTCGGCACAACTCTTCTCGGCGCCACGATGGTGCTTTACGAAGGGGCATTGGATTTTCCGGGGCCGGATCGCTTGTGGTCGCTCGTCGAGCGCCATCGTGTGAGCATTCTCGGCGTCTCTCCGACTTTGATTCGTAGTCTCATGCGCCACGGAACCGCTCCGGCGGAGCAGCATGACCTCTCGAGCCTGCGGATCCTCGGCTCCACCGGCGAGCCATGGAATCCCGATCCGTGGCTGTGGTTTTTCCACACCGCCGGGAAGGGACGTCTCCCGATTATCAGAGGGACCGAAACTTCAGGCGGCCTGGTCATGGGAAACCTGCTCACGCCCCTCAAGCCCTGCGCTTTCGCCGGGCCGGTTCCCGGTATCGCTGCCGATGTCGTGAACGAGAAAGGGAAGTCGGTGCGTGGACAGGTCGGCGAGCTCGTGGTCCGAAAACCCTGGATCGGCATGACGCGAGGCTTCTGGAACGATTCGGAGCGCTATTCTCAAACCTACTGGAGCCGATTCCCCGACGTCTGGGTTCATGGGGATTGGGCTGCGGTTGATGAGGACGGCCTGTGGTACATTCTCGGCCGCTCGGACGATACGATCAAAATTGCGGGAAAGCGGCTTGGCCCCGCCGAAGTCGAATCCGTTCTCGTCGGCCATCCGGCTGTGAGCGAGGCGGCCGCTATCGGCGTCCCCGACCCGATCAAAGGCGAGGCGCTGGTCTGCTTCTGCGTTTTGAAGCCCGCAAGCGCGGCGAGCGAAAAGCTGCGCGAAGAACTGCGCGCTAGAGTGGCCGAGCAGCTCGGCAAGCCTCTCAAGCCTGAAGTTTTGAAATTTCTCGACGACCTGCCGAAGACGCGCAACGCAAAGATCATGCGCCGCATCATCCGCGCCGCCTACCTGAACCAGGAGCCGGGGGACCTCTCGGCGCTGGAAAATCCCCATAGCGTGGACGCAGTCAGAAAAGCGCTCTAGGACCGTTTGGCCGAGAAGCGGCTCCCTTTCGTCGCCGCGGAGATGGATATTTTTTCCGTCCTGGGGTAATAAGGCCTAGAGGAAATTCATGGCACGCGTCTCGTTGATCGACGAAAAGAATTATCCCGAACTCTCCGATCTGATCGCCAAAATCCGCGGCGCGCGGGGCGGCCGGCTTTTGAATATTTACCGCATGATGCTGCACAGTCCGGCGCTCGCCGGCGGCTGGTTCGAGCTGAATCAGGCGGTGCGCTACCAAACCGAGGTCGATGGACAGAGCCGCGAACTCGCAGTAATGCGGGTCGCGATTCTGAACGGCGTCGACTACATCCTGCGCGCGCACGGCCCGACCTACGCTCTGAAGGAGGGGCTCTCGCGGGCCCAGGTCGACGCCCTGGCAAACTGGCGTGAATCGCTGCTATTCAGTGAAAAGCAGCGCGCGCTGCTCGCCTACGTCGATGCGATGACACGGAACATCGACGTGCCTGATACGGTGTTTGCAGAGCTACGCAAACATTACAGCGAGCGCCAGACTGTCGAGCTCACGATGCTCATCGGCGCCTACAACATGCACACCCGCGTGCTGAAGGCGCTGAAGATCGATCCGGAGCCACCTGCCAACCAGGGCAGTTGATCGCGTCGATGCCTAGCTCGTCGCGGCCCATCATCGTCGTCGAAGATGATCCTTTTCTGCGGTTGATCCAGGTCATTCTCGACCCTGGGACGCCCGCCGCGCGCATGGCGGCGTTCCGCGAATTCTTTGCCCACGAGCTACCGGACTTCGCCGGCTGGTGCGAGCGGCTGCGCGCTCGAATCGGGAGTCTCTATCCCTCCGAGGTCCGGCTCGCCGCAGACGAGGCCGCGCTGCTCGGGAGCTTGCCCGGCGCCGAGGCCGTCGCCGTGGAAGGACTTGCGATCGGCGCGCGCGAGATCGCAGCGGCGAGCAGCGCGCTTAAGATCGTCCAGAAGTACGGCACGGTGACTTCCCGCATCGATCTCGCGGCGTGCGAGCGCGCGGGCGTCCGAGTGCTTACTCTAAGGCGCCGCGCCAACATAGCCACCGCCGAGCACGGGCTCGCGCTGATGCTCGCGCTGGCGCGTAAGATCCACGAAACCGCCGGCCTCCTTACCGTCGAGCAGCTACGCGCGGCCGGCTATTCGCCGACGCGCTACGACCGCGCACACACGCCCAACGCGAACTGGGCGCGGATCACCGGAGTACGAACCCTCTTCGGCCGGCAACTCGGCATCATCGGCCTCGGCGAAATCGGTCGCGAGCTCGCGCTGCGCGCCGCGGCGCTCGGCATGCGTATCGTGTATACCCAGCGCCACCGGGTGCCTAGCCACGAGGAGGAACGTTATCAAGCGATGTACTGCGCGCTCGATGAGCTACTCGCGGAGTCTGACTGCGTCAGCTTGCACCTGCCGGGCGACCCGGCTACCCGCGGCATCATCGGCCGCCGCGAGCTTGGGATCATCAAGCCCGGTGCGCTCCTTATCAACGTGTCGCAACCCCAACTCGTTGAGCGCGAGGCGCTGCTCGAGGCGCTCGCCTCGGGAAGGCTGGGCGGCTTTGGGCTCGATCCCCCCTACGACGAGCCGGGCAAAGCCGACGACCCGCTGCTCCGGTTCCGCAACGTGATCGTGACCCCCCATCTCGGGGCCGCGCCTCGCTTCAACGCGCTGGATGATTTCGAGGAGCTGCTGCTCAACCTCGCGCAGGCGATGACGCGGCGATAAGACGTTGCCAGTAACGAGTTGCGAGTTTCGAGGTAATTCAAACGGAACCCTCAAAACTCATAACTCGAACGCTTTTGAAAATCGGCAAGATGGGATATAAAAAATGTTAGAATAAGTTCACAAGGAGTATCTATGGCAAAGGCTGCGTTTAAGCCGCAACGCGCAATGTACAGCAAAGTTTTCACCTACGACTACTGGATGGAATCCACCGGCATACCGATCCGCAGAGGCTACTATGTGGAAGACCTGAGAAAGCTGGAACTCGGGTGGTGGGAGGAACGTGGCTGCATGTCGGCTTTCATCCAATTGGCAGGGCAAGAAGGGGTGAGTGCCGCGCGAGTGACTGAAATCCCCGCAGGAAAGACAATCCCACCCCTCAAGTTCGCCCTCGACGAAGTCGTCTACGTAGCGCAGGGACGGGGCCTCACCACCATCTGGTATGACAACGGCGGCCCGAGAAAGAGCTTCGAGTGGCAGCAGCATAGCATGTTTTTGCTGCCTCATGGCTGCCATCACCAGTTTAGTAACATGCAGGGAGACCGGCCGGCGCGGCTGCTCCACTACAGCTACTTGCCTCTCGGCATGTCGGCCATTCCCGATCCCGATTTCTTCTTCAACAACTCTCATCCAACTTTGGTTAACCTAAGCGAAGAAGAGCTGTATTCCGAGGCGAAAATGATCCAGCAGTCGGCGGAGTCGAATCCGTACGGCAGAACGGTCTTCTGGTACGGCAATTTCTTTCCCGATATGCGGGCCTGGGACAAACTCGATTCCAACGCGAGAAGAGGAGCCGGAGGCCGAAGCGTCTCGATTATGTTCCCCAACTCGGAAGTGTTCGCCCACATGTCGGTCTTCGGCGCCCAAACCTACAAGAAGGCCCACCGCCACGGCCCCGGACGCGTGATCGTCATCCCCGCGGGCGAAGGCTACTCCATCATGTGGGAAGAGGGGAAAGAAAAAGTCGTCGTGCCATGGCACGAATGCAGCATGTTCGTCCCGCCCAACCGCTGGTTCCACCAGCACTTCAACGTGGGCGGCAGCGGTGCCAGGTATCTTGCCTTGCATTCCCCGATGCAGTTTTACGGCCACGCCGAAAAGGTGGAGGACCGCGCTAAAGATCAGATCGAATACCCCGATGAGGACCCGTGGATCAGAAGGAAATTCGAAGAGGAGCTAGCCCAAAAGGGGCTCAAGTCCCTCATGCCGGATGAAGCTTACACCAACAGAGACTACGAGTGGTCAAGGGCCATGGGAAAACGGTAAGAGCTTCTCGTCAAACTTTTAAAAGGAAAGTCCAAGCATCTGCGAGGCTATAAAGCGGATGGAATCGAACGAAGCCGTTATTGTCAGTGCCGTCCGAACAGCGATCGGCAGCTTCCAGGGCGCGCTGAGTGGCGTCGCCGCGACGAAGCTCGGGAGCATCGCGATCGCAGAGGCCTTGAGACGGGCCAAGCTGAGTGAGAGCGATGTAGATGAGGTCATCATGGGAAATGTCCTCTCGGCGGGTCTCGGGCAGGCGCCGGCGCGGCAAGCCGCCTTGGGGGCCGGTCTCCCGAAAACCGTGGGATGTTTGACGGTTAATAAGGTCTGCGGTTCGGGTCTCAAGGCGGTGATGCTAGCGGCGCAGGCGATCCATTTAGGAGAGGCGGCGGTAGTCGTTGCCGGGGGGATGGAGAGCATGACCAACGCGCCCTACTTATTGCCCAAGGCCCGTGATGGATACCGCATGGGAGACGGCGCTTTGGTAGACAGCATGATCAAGGACGGACTTTGGGACGTTTACAATGATTTTCATATGGGCGCGGCCGCCGAACTCTGCGCCAAGAAATTTGAAATTTCACGAAAGGAACAGGACCACTTTGCCGCTCGGAGCTACCGGTGCGCTCAAATCGCCCAGCGCAATGGAGATTTCGCGCGGGAGATCGTACCTGTCGTCACCGCCACCAAGAACCGAAGGGAACAGGTTGTGGAGGAAGATGAAGAGATCGCAAAATTCGACTTCGGTAAAATGAAATCGCTCCGTCCCGCCTTCCGCGAGGAGGGCACCGTCACCGCCGGCAATGCGTCGTCCATCAGCGACGGAGCCGCGGCGCTGGTGGTGATGTCCCAACGTAAGGCATCGGAGTTAGGAATTCGACCGCTCGTGCGGATCAAAGGTTGGAGCAGCACGGCGCGCGAACCTGAGTGGTTCACGCTGGCGCCGTCTCAGGCCATCGCGGCTCTGCTGAAAAAGTGTGGCGCCCGCCTAGTCGATGTCGATCTGTTTGAGATCAACGAGGCCTTTGCCGCTTCCTCTCTCGCCGTTCATCGGGAGCTGGATTTGAACCCGGAAAAAGTAAATATTCGAGGCGGCGCCATCGCTCTCGGACATCCCATAGGCGCGAGCGGAGCGAGGATTTTAACCACGCTGATCCATTCCCTCTGCGATACCGGTAAGAGACAAGGGATCGCTGCGCTCTGCATTGGCGGCGGTGAAGCGGTAGCGATGATGGTCGAACAAGCTAGTTGAGTATCCCAGGGAAGGTTTTCGGCGCGTTCGACCACCGATATCGCCAAAGAGGAAAAGGAAAAGATCTTCGGCTTCTAGCGGTCCGTAAGAAAATCCGAAACGATCGGAGAAGCCAGATCGGGCGCCTCGACATGGACACTATGGCCAGCCTGCTTGATGATCTTGATTCCCTGGGCTTTGGGAATCGAGCGAGCATAGGTCTCGCCATGAGAGAGCGGAACCATGTGATCGTCTTCCCCCCATACCACTAAAGTCGGGGCCAAGATGCGGTGTAAGCGGTTTTTGAGCGAGCGGTTGTAGAAATAGGGAGGCTGAAAGCCTATGCGCGACGAGAATCTCAGCATTTGATACCGGCGCAACTCGTCCTCGATCTCGCCGCGACCATCGGGAAAAAATTCCACAGCCTTGGGAAGATCCGCGTGAGAGAAAAGCATGCTCCTTAAGCCAACGTAGGTCGCGCCCCGTTCCGGTTGCGCCATCATGAAAACGTCGCCTATCGGAGCCCCTTCCACAAACAGACCGGCGGCTCCGACTAAAGCGAGCTTGCGAATCTTTTCCGGGTGGCGGACGGCGATCTCCGCCGCAATCCAACCCCCAACACAAGCTCCGACAAGATCGAACTCCTTTAACGCTAACGCATCGACGACCTCCAGATAATGGAAGACGACATCCTCGATCGATCCGACATCCCAATTCTCTTCGGTTTGGGCACAGCCGGGATGGGCCGGCGCGATCACGCGCGCGTGCGAAAAAAGACGTTCGTGAAACGGCAGCCAGTTTTCTTTCACGCTATGGACGTCAGCGAAACCATGCAGATACAAAAGCGGTGGACCGTTTCCGTCCTCAAGAATCCAGACTTTCCGCTGGTTGACTTCGAGGAGCCGGCCGCTCAAGGGAGCGCTCCTGCCTCGCGCTCTTTAGCTGCAACAGCGAAGTGCTTTTCGAAGAACCTCAAGGAATCATCACGCAGAGCCGGCGCCACCTTTCGGGCGAACAAGGCCGTGCTCTTGCGGGTGAGTTCTGCCGGGAGATTGCCGATATGGAATTGGATGAGGAGATTCCCCGCTTTTGACTGCTCGACGATTTTCCATATGCGCCGATAAACCGTTTCCGGGCTCCCGACGATAATCGACTGCGACGCATCGAGCTCCTCCCAGTTTGCGACATCGCCCAACAGCGGGCGGCCCGGCTTGTATCCCTTAAGGTACTCTCTCCAGGCCGGCGCGGGGATGTAGGGAACCCCCGGACCGAAGGTGAGTTGCCTTCCCTCGCGCCGCAAGTGGCCTTTGAGACAATTCTTCAAGAAATACCAAACCCCTTCTTCGCACTCCTCCCTTGCCTGCCGATCGCTGTCGGAGACGTAGGCCGACATGAGGATGCCGAAGCGAGAAGGCTGATAACTGTCGCCGTGCTGCGCCAGAATCTCAGCGAACTGTTGTTGCGCTTTGTGGGTCTCCCCGCCATGGCTGCGCGAGGAAAGGAAATAAGAAAAACCCCGCTTTGCGACTTCAACTAAGGTCGAGGCGCTGCGCGAACCCGGTATCCAAATCGGCGGCAGCGGCTTTTGCAGCGGCTTGGGCCAAGGATTCACATAGCGCAGCGGATAGTATCTACCTTCGTGGGCGAACGGGCCGTCTTCGGTCCAGGCCCGCACGATGAGATCGACTGCTTCCCAGAACTTCTCGCGCGACGTCGCCGATGGCACGTCGTAGTTGAAGGTCTCCGGCCCGCCGCCCGGCGCGAAGCCGGCGATCAAGCGGCCGTTGCTCATCTGATCGAGCATGGCATATTCCTCCGCCATTCTCATCGGGTTGAGATGCAACGGAAGAAGGTTGCCGAGGATAACGATTTTTCCTCGCGTCGTTCTCTGCGTGAGGGCCGCGGCGATAAGGTTGGGGGATGGCATCAAGCCGTAGATGTTTTGATGATGTTCGTTGAGGACCGAGCCGTCGAAGCCCAACCCGTCAGCGTAGGCAAGCTGATCGATGTACTCCTGGTAAAGCCCTTTCGCCTGCTCATTGTCCCATAGGCTGTTGGGCACCGTGACCCAGCCAGAATCATATTTTTCGTCAAAATCCTTGGCCAGGTACGGATAGGCCATGAAATGCCAACAGAAAAGTTGCACTGGCTTCATCGTTCACCTCGTTTCGAGCCGAGTTGAAACCAAGGGGATATTACGCAAAGCAAAAGACTCTGGCAAGATTGAGCCAACCAGAGGCACGGCAAAATTATTTCGGTGGAATGATTTCAATCAGAATAGCCTCAGGGTCCGCGCCGTAGCGCCAGGGCAGCCCAACGCTTCCGAGCCCGCGCGAGACGATGAGGAGCGAAGAGCGATAAGTATAAGCCCCTTCATCGAGGCAAAATTGACTCTGGCGCACGAGCGGCGGGCCGTTGGGAAAACGAATCTGGCCACCGTGAGTGTGACCCGACAACGTAAGCGCAACGCCATGCGCTTCGGCTTCGTAAAAGAAATCCGGGTGATGTGCCAGAAGGAGATGGGGTGGGCCATGTTCGGATACCAGCCGATCCCAATCGGGCGTTCCCAGGATACGGTCATCGATTCCTCCGAGAACAAAGCGGCCGTCCCCTTGCGTTAAAATCACGGACTCGTTCCTCAGCGTGGTGACCCCGATCCAGCGCAGACGCTTGCGAATCTCTTCGGGATCGCGGTCAAAATAGTCATGGTTGCCGTGGCAATACCAAGCGCCCAGCGGGGCGCGCGACAGCGGCGCCAATGCGGACAGAAATATGTCGAGGTCGTTTGCCTGGCCGGTGACCGCGTCACCCGCAACCGCCACCAAGTCGGGCTCGAGCTCCATCAACGAAATGACGATTTCTGCCAAAACCTCAGGCTTGAGGAAGATGCCGGTATGAATGTCGGAGATCAGCAGAACCTTAAGCGGTGCGACCGCTTTCGGCCAGCCGCCCGGAGAGACTGAAATTTCAGCCAGAGAAAACCGCCGGGGAAGGAGCCAGCTGTAAGGATGCCAGAGTCCCAGCAAATGGGGATACAAAAAGCGCGACACGAGAACGTCCACGCGGCGCTCGAGCACTTTCAATAGCCCTTTGTTAGGATTCAGCCTGCGACGCTCCCGTCCTGTCATGGGACGCGGCGGCTCTAGCTGCCGTCTT
>VBLN01000031.1:16775-28908 GCA_005878685.1 Deltaproteobacteria bacterium
TGTTGCCCCGGAGAGTATCTTTTTACGCAGTTCGATCCATCGCGGCAGGATGTCTGTTCTGATTAAAGCTTCTCATCACCTGGCCCGGCATGTTTAAGGAGTCTGCCGGAATCATTCGCGCCAGGCAACAGCCCAAGAGATCTGACATGCTAGGCAGGATCGTCGTTCATGTCCGTGGCTCGACGGTGAAGCTACCGGCTATCTCTCCGGTTGAATCGATATCTTCGGCGCCCATTCCAACCATTCCTTCTTTGGTTCACCATAAAGGATGAACACCGTCCCGTTCTTAGCGGGCTTGGCTTTCGGATCGTTCGGGGTCGCAAAGGTAATTCCGCCTGCCATCAGCGACCTCAGCGATTCCATCTTGAGCTCCAGTCCGCGGAACAAGCCGACGCTCACGTCCGCGCCACCGACATTCCAGAACTTCGAGCCGCTCCGGACCAGCTTCGCGTACCGTTGTTTGATGAACACGTGGATGTCCACCATCGTTGCGTCGGCACTGAGCTGGACTTCTTGTACGGTGCCTACCTCGACGCCGCGATAGTAAACCGGCGAACTCGATCTTAAGGATCCGGGACGGCTGGAGCGCAGGACGATTTTCAGCCCCTCGCGTTCTAATGCCACCGGCGAACTCTCCAAGCCCACAAATTCCGATTTGGGCTCGCCGTTGCCCGGCAACACACCAATTTCCGGCCCGGTAATGACCGTCCCCAAGGCGGCAACATTTGAAAGCCCCACTTCAGGACGCACGACCCAGAAAACCGCTCCCTCCTGGGCGATCGAGGCGGCCGAGTGGCGTAGGCGCACTTTCACCAGCACGTGCTGCTGGTCCTCGCTCAATTCGACCGCCGTGACTTCGCCAATCTGCACGCCGCGATACTTGATCGGCGTTTGGCCGGCCTTGAGGCCGCTGCCATCTTTGAACTTGATCGTGATCTTTGGACCGAACTCCCGGACGCGGTCGTAAACGAGATAGCCGGCAACGATGGCGGCGACCACGGGAACGACCCAGACGACGGGAAGGTTCCATCTCCTTCTCTTGACCTTCGCCTTGGGCAATTCTTCAGCGACTTCAGGATTGTTTTGCGTATCGCTCATGACGCTTTATCCGGTTCTTCCCAAATCAGCTCCGGGTCAAAACTGGTCGAAGCCAAAATATTCAACACCACCACCGCGGTGAACGCCAGGAGCCCGGGACCAGGAAGGACGGTGGCGAACTCCAGCTTCACCAATGCCACGAGCACCGCCAGCAGGAACACATCGAGCATCGCCCAGGGACCAATCATCTCGATGATCCTGTAAATCCAAGTCCGTTCCTGCTGCCGGCGCGGAGAATTGAATTTTGCCGTGACGACCAAATAAAAGAGTCCGAGCAGTTTGCAAAGTGGAATCAAAATGCTGGCGAGAAAAACGATCACGGCCACCAGCCACTGCCCATCCCGGAAGAGGCTCACGCAACCGTCCCAAACAGTGCTTTCGGAATACGCCCCGTAGTAATTCATCCGCAGAATCGGATAGATATTGGCCGGTAGGTAAAAAATCAGTGCCGCCAGCGAGAATGCGGCCGTGCGTGCGAGGCTATTGACCTTGCGCTCGCTGATGATCGACCCACAGCGACAACATTCCGCTGCCATGCCCGGCTGCAGCTCCTCTGTGCGCTGCATCAGCCCGCAGGTCTTACAAGCGATGATTGTTTCCATTGGTTCGCACCGCACTAAAAAACGGCTTGAGCAGCGGTCGCCAGAATCAAGCTCCGCGCGTCGAACTCGATGAGGCCGGACCGCGGCTTCTCTGTGTATATTGTATATTGGACGAAAGCAACGGCTATGCCAGATAAAATCCAATGAATTCGGCAACTATTAAAAACGGCTCCCGATTGAGTGTGAAAGAAAGTAAGAGGTAGGTAAAAATTACTCGATGCGGCAGGAACCAGGGAAAGAGAAAGGCGCAAGCCAACGCGAGTATGAAAAGCGGGCATAGATTCAGAATATTTCACTTTGACAAAACGAACATTCTTGATGCAACATTATATATATGGGAACAGGCGACTCAGAGCTTTATGGTTCCTTGAGCTGATTAGGCTCGCAGGAGGATGTATGAAGGAAAACATCGTCTCCACCTCGACCCGTGAGCGGTGCGTCACTTCCTATGCGGCGCGCACACAATATCGCCCGGGAGAAATCCACCCGCCGCACGTCAAGGTCAGGGATGCGATCGACATTCACTGCCATGCCCACGAGGGGCAGCAAAATCCCTTCGACCTCGCCAAACGCGCCTCACAGGCGGAAATGAAGGGGCTTCTGTTCAAGAGCATCTTCGGCGGGGATCCGGCGGAGTCGGTCCGCGAGGTCCAGGAGGAGGCGAACCGCTGGGCCGAGAAGGAGCACATCGAGCCTATCGGCTGTTGGGCTGGATTCGTCTGCGGCAGACAGACCACGCCCGTCTCAGCGAAAATCGTGCGCGAGATGATCGAATCCGGCGTCATCGCCATTTGGCTCCCGGTCTTCACCCATGCCAACACGCTGAATACCGTAGGAACTTATCGCCGGCTGGTCGAAGGGGGCAATGCGGCCGGGTGGGTGGGTCCGCTACCTTGGGATAAGGCGCTCAAGCTTGGTCACTACAACCTTGATGAGAAAGGCGAACTCACACCAGAGGTGCGCGAGATTGTCCGCATCTGCGCCGATAAAGGCGCAGCGCTCTTCTTCGGCCATGCAACTCACAAGGAGATCTACAAGCTCGCCGAGGAAGTGGACAAAGTAGGCCTCGACCGGGTCGTTATCGACCATCCGTTCAGCCCTTTCATCAATCTGTCGGTCGATGAGATGAAGGAGCTTTCTAAAGTCGGCATCCTCTTCAACTTCACTTATGACGAACTCTCGCCCCTGCTCGGTGTCGACCCGCAGCTCATGTATAACGCGATCCGCGAGGTAGGGCTAGAACATTTCACCTTGTCGAGCGACGCCGGCGAACCGCTGTTTCCTGATTCGGTCGAGGCGCTGCGCTTGATTCGAGCCTATATGGAAGCTTTCGGCCTTACCCAGGAGGAGCTTTATACGGTCTGCACGCTGAACCCAGCCAGAGTCGTGGGCTTGAAACTGAATTAGGGGCCGGGCTCACGTGTGGAAGCCGGGTCAGCCGCGGTCAGCCTGTCGGATTGACAAGAAACTGGGCACGGATACAGCTTGACAAAAATGAGCCAGAAAGCCTATCTCAGAGCGACTGGCTTAATTTTCCTCCTCATTGCCGTCCTTCATCTTTTGAGACTCGTCTTTGGATGGGAGACATCCTTTGAGGGACGAGCCGTGCCCCAATGGCTGAGCGTGGTCGCTCTTATCGTTGCCGGATATCTTGCTTATGAAGGATTGAAGTTAAGCAGGAGGTGACGCCATGCTTCCTGATTCGCTTGATCACTCCCATCGGATTCAGATTCGTCTTTAATGCTAAGTTCATGGGCGCAGACGTGGCCTCTCTTCTTTGGCGGGAGATTCCCGTCGGAACCTTCGTCATAAGTCTCATTGTAGCCGTTGTGACTGCCTAGATTTTTGCCTATATTTGGCTTGGCTCTATAACAGGCTGGCAAAATAAACCCTGGCCACCTTGGTTCACGTCCCATAGAAGCCGCTCAAAATAGGCTCGTGCCTTTTGCCGCAACCACCGCCTGCTTGAATGGGTGAGTCTATTTTCCCAGAGTCTGATCGACCGGGTCAGGAGCCCACTTGGTACTGTTTTACAACCGGTCTTTCGCCGCCGCGCAGCGTTCGCGTGTGCTCTTTGATTTTCTTATGCGCGTCGCTTACACGGTATGCATCGATCTTCTCCTGGCTCTCCCACTCTGAATAGGAGATGTATTCCCCTGGAGCGTCAACACATTTCAGCAATTTTTCCGAAAGGCATCCGGGTTGCCGAATCATGAGCGGGGCGCATTCATTCTTCCATATTCGCTCCGCCTCTGACGCTTGATCCGGATTCACGGTGACATAAATCAAACGAACGATAAGCATGTCGGCTCCCTCCTCCGTGCTTCTGAAATTTTGTCTCTTTCTCCGTTACAACTGTAGCAAAATCTACACCCTCTAAATAGAGAGGCGAGAATCCTTGAGCTCGCCAACCTTCTCAACGACACTTGACCCGGTCGCCGTTTCGTATCACTCTATACGTCATGGACATGAAAGCGAAAATCGTCTTGTATCTTTTTCTGGTGGCGATGTTGATGTTCTTCAGCTCTCGGCCCGTTCGCGCCGGAGAGCCGACGGAGCAGATACGCGCAGCCATCAATCAAGGCGTCGAGATTCTCAGCCGCGCGCGGCTCGACGACAAGAGACAAAAGACAGAGACCATCGACCGGCTGCGGGAGATCGTTTACCCATTGTTCGACTTCGAAGAAATGGCTAAGCGCTCCCTTGGCTCCCACTGGCGGCAGCTCAACCCACAACAACAAAAAGAATTTGTTGCCCTTTTTACCGACCTTTTGGAAAAAACCTACGCGGATAGGATCGACCTTTACGATGGGCAGAAGGTCGCTTATGTGGGAGAGGCCGTGGATAAAGACTACGCCGAGGTCAACACGAAGATCATCAGCAAAAAGGGTGAAACCTATTCGGCCAATTACAAGTTGCGCCGCGTCGATGGGAAATGGAGAATCTACGATGTCGTCGCGGAAAATATCAGCCTAGTCAATAACTACCGCTCGCAGTTTCACCGCGTCATCGTCAACTCATCCTTTGAAGAGCTCATGAAAAAATTGAAGGAGAAAGCAGGCTAACGGGATCGGGGCGGACTCAGATGAGTGGGGTCTGCAGTGGGTTGACCGGGGTCGAATCTTATCCCGCAGCAGCATCCGTTGGATGCTGGAATGGCGTCTATGGGAAAATGGCATTCGGGCCGCGCGCGGGGTATTTCACGACGCGAGCTGCTACGGCTCGCGCTGGGCGCGGGCACGCTGGCCTTTAGCGGCGTTGCCATGGCGGCCACGTCATCGTTAGTGCGGCGACCGATTCCGCGCACGGGAGAGTCTTTGCCCGTCATCGGCCTCGGGACCTGGCAGACGTTCGACGTCGGTCGAGCGGAATCCAAGCGCGCTCCGCTGCGGGAGGTGCTGCGCGAGTTCGTGCGGCTCGGCGGCAGCGTCGTAGACTCCTCGCCCATGTACGGGGAGTCGGAAGGCGTCGCCGGCGATCTCGCCGCCGAGCTCGGCGTGCAGCAGCAGCTCTTCCTCGCCACCAAAGTTTGGACCAGCGGGCGCGACGCCGGTATCCGTCAGATGGAGCAGTCGTTCCGGCGCTTGCGCGCGCAGCGGATGGACCTGATGCAAGTCCACAATCTGGTGGATTGGCGCACGCACCTCGCCACCTTGCGGGGGTGGAAAGAGCAGGGCAAGGTTCGCTACGTCGGCGTGACACATTATACCGAGGGGGCGTACGGTGATCTCGCGCGCGTGCTCGAAACCGAAGAGCTCGACTTCGTCCAGCTCAATTACTCGATCGCCGAGCGTGAGGCCGAGCGGAAGATGTTGCCGCTCGCCGCAGAGCGGCGCATGGCCGTGCTCGTGAACCGTCCGTTTGCCCAAGCAGGGCTGTTCAGCAAGGTGCGCGGCAAGCCGCTGCCAGTGTGGGCCGCGGAGTTCGGCTGCGCAAGCTGGGCGCAATTCTTCCTGAAGTTCGTGATCTCGCATCCCGCAGTCACCTGTGCCATCCCGGCAACGAGCAAGGTCCAGCACCTCGTAGACAACATGCAGGCGGGCGTGGCACCGCTTCCCGACGCCGCCATGCGCGAGCGCATGGCGCGCCATGTGGCCGAGTTGTGAGGCATGCGGCGACCCTTTCTTGACAGTATGCGGCGGAGTCCTAATAGTTTCTTGAAAGGCTGTAGATCAAGGAACAATGTCTAGGCACCAACCTCTCATCCAGATAGAAGACTATGCACCGTTCATTGGCGCGGCGGCCGTTGAGCGCATTCGAGAGAAAGCAAGGCCCCTTCAGGACTCTCACGTGGCCCATGTCAATTCCACTTATTACGGCGGCGGCGTGGCCATGCTGTTGGATTCGCTGACCCTTTTGATGAACAGCGTCGGCATCAAGACGGGATGGCGGACCATCCAAGGAGCGCCTGACTTCTTCGGCATCACCAAGAGAATGCATAACGCGCTTCAGGGCGGAGATTTCAATCTGACGGAAATGAAAATGCAGATCTACGAAGACGTGGTGTATAAGAACGCCCTTCGAAACCACGTAGAGCGTCATGACTTCGTAATCATTCACGACCCACAGCCTCTGCCGATGATCACCCATTATGAAAAAAGAGGCGCGTGGATTTGGCACTGCCACGTCGATCTCTCCAACCGAAACAAAGAGCTCTGGAGCTATCTGATCCCCTTCATAGAGAGGTACGACTCGGTGATCTTCAGCATTAAAGAATACAGGCAGAACCTAAAAACGCCGCAGTTATTCTTCTTGCCGGCGATCGATCCCTTTTCCATCACGAACAAAGAATTGACCGACGACGAGATTGCTGAGCGGTTGAATCATCACGAAATTCCAACGGATCTCCCGCTGGTGGTGCAGATCTCTCGCTTCGATCGCTGGAAAGACCCTGAAGGCGTCGTTGAGGCTTACAAACTGGCGAGGCGCGAAGTGGAGTGCACCCTCGTGCTGCTCGGCAATATCGCCACGGATGATCCGGAAGGTCAACAGGTGTATGAATCGTTATTGAGCTCTCAAGGAGAGCGAATCCGCATCCTCTCGCGGGAAGACACGGCGCTGGTGAACGCCTTACAGCGCCGTGCGGCGGTCGTACTGCAGAAATCGATTCGCGAAGGATTCGGCCTGACGGTGGCTGAGGCGATGTGGAAGGGCACGCCTGTGATCGGCGGGAACGTGGGTGGCATCCGATACCAGATCGAAGACGGAGTGAATGGGTTTCTAGTCTCTTCCGTGGAAGAAGCGGCAAAGCGGATCGTTCAGCTGACTAGGGACGAGAAACTGCGAAGACAAATGGGGAAAAGGGCGAGAGAGACTGTTAGGGAGCGATTTCTCCTGACGCGCCTCCTGGAACAATACCTTGACTTGTTCAACTCGTTTGAGACGGGTCATCGGCTAAGAAATCAGTCCAACGTCTAGACACTCCTTAACTGTGCCCCTGTCAATTTGTAGGTATGACAGGCAGTTCTTTTCAGACGCTTAGTAGGTTGACCCAGATGCTGATTCCCCTACCGGACAAATCTTAAGTCCAATAGCTGGTCGACCGTTAGGCTTTTTGCCCTGGGGTTCTCCTTCGTCACCGCATCCAAGACTAGCTTCAGTCCTTTTAAAGTTGGTCGCCCGTCATCCGGGAGAGAGCGCATATAGCCGTCGTAGGACCTTTCAGCGATCTGGCGATCGTCCAACCTGCTCAGCGTCATGATCTTTTTTACCGCCTCAGTCTTGTGGGCTTTGAAATAGCGGATGGTTTCCAGATAGGCTTCTATCAGCGACTTGACGACGCGCCCCTGCGTTTCCAAATATTCGTCCCGCACAACAAAGTTTACGTGAGGAAACTCGAAGCCCTTCTCGGTGAAATCCAGCAGAGGATTCAAGCCGACTTTTTGCGCGACAAAGGCCTCTTCCGGACTGAGGATCGTGGCATGAATCGTCCCTGACTTTAGGGCGGCCAACCTCGCCTGCGAACCGCCGACTTGGAGAATATTGACATCATTGGGACTTAAACCAAATTGGCTTAAAGCCAGCTTGACGACAAAGTCCGTATTGCTGCCAAACCGGCTGATGCCGATTTTTTTACCTTTCAGTTGCTCGGCTGTCGCGATGCCGCCCGACGCGATCAAAACATAAGGCAGCAGGTTGGTCACGCCGGCGATGATTTTGATCTTCGCTCCACTCAAGTAGGCGTTAATGAAAGGAGGGCCGCCGGTCATCAAGAGATCCAGACTTTTTCCTACGAGCGCCTGCAAAGATAAGGAGCCGCCGGCGATAAAAATCATCTCCAGGGTCACTCCATGTTTCTTGAAGATTCCGATCTCTTCGCCCAGGTACAGCGGAGCCGCCCCGTGAAAGCCGTTGAACCCGACCCGTAGCGTGCTCAATTGAGCCGCTGCCCTTCCAGGCACGAAGAGAAGCGAAATGACTAGAGCAACTTCAACGACGTAACGATGGACATTCATTTTTTCCCTTCCAACAAGGACGACAGTTAAGCCGCTTTCTCACTGCCAGAGTTTCTTGAAGAATCCTTCTTTTTCCAGCTCATCGACGTAGCGGTTATCATAGTAGGCCGACAGCGGAAACTTTTTCCCGGCGCCGGCGTCAATGGACTTCTGGCTTACCATCTGATCCACCAAAGCCGCAAAGGCCTCGGAAGGCATAACCCCATCCTTTGAAAGGGCCTCGAGTGAAAACCGATAGCTCTCGTCCAACAACTTCTCATCGGTGAGCTTCGTGTACTTGGCTAAGATCTTCATGGTAGATTCCTTGCTGTCGTAAATCTGTCGGATACCTTCAAAGGCAGCCCGGATAAATCGCTTGACCACACTCGGGTTTTTCTCGGCGTAGGAGCGGCGCGCCGCGACTCCATTTTCAACGACTGGGATATTCCATTCTCTAAACTGCTTCACGCTGACCAGCTCACGGAACCCTTTCTCCCTCAGCATGACGCTCTGAGGCGGCGGCACCATCGCAGCGGCGACGTTGCCCGACATCAGAGCGGCGGTGGATTCGGGAATGCCACCTGTCTGAATGATGGTCACGCCCGTCACGCCCGTCCGCTGAAGGATGTTGAGCGCGGCGATGTGGGAGATCGATCCGAAGCGGCTGACTCCGACCTTTTGCCCCTTCAATTGACCCACGTCCTTGATGGAAGGCTGGGAGTACATCGGAATCGTGAAGGTCTTGACCACGGCGGCCACCTGGATAACGTCGCCGCCATTGACCACGTTGGCGACCACGGCTGGTCCCGCTAAACCCGCGAAGTTGGCTTCGCCTGCCAGCATCGCCTGGACGATCACCGACGACGCCCCTTCGTAATACATATCGACGTCAAGACCCTGCTTCTCAAAAAACCCGGCTTCCTTGGCCATCCACCAAGGCAAGCTGTTCCAGGCGATTGGAGAATAGGGAAACTTGATCTTTTCTAAAGTTGCCGCTCTCGACTCTATCGACAGCAGAAGAAGGATAAGAGAGACGAGCAGGAAAAGAGGCCATGCACGCTTATTCATCGTCGCCCTCCTTAACTTTCAGGCGGAATCTACTCCACCAGATTATGTTGTCAAGCTAAGGGATGGATGTCGGGGCAAATGGATGGCGAGCGTCAAGACCCTTCTATTTCTTTTCCGCCATCTCTTTGGCGGCCTGTGCAGCCAGAGAAAAGTCGAAAATGGCTTGGGGAGAAACCTCTCCCCCCAAGCCGGCGGTTGCCGTCAGCATGGAGATGTAAGCCTTGGCCTGCTCCTCGGAGGGAATCCCGTTCTTGGAGAAAGTCTCCCTCACGGAGTCGTAGGCCTTTCCCGCCTGCGATGAGTCGAGGCTCATCCACCTGGCGATGATGTCGATGACCCCGTCCCGTTGAGTCCAGGTATAATCGAGCCCTTCTATCGTAGCTTTAAGAAGCTCGATAACTTCTCCGCGTCTTTTCTTAAGCTTTTCTTCGGTTGTGGCTAGCCCGGCTTGTGGAATCGGGAGTATCGTCCCCATGTGGAGCAGGCGTCTTAACCCCAACTGTTCAGCCTTCAAATCCAAGGGGGCGGAGACGATGCCAGCATCGATCGTACCCCTTTGTGTGGCGATGAGCCTGTCGGTGGACGAGTTCACGGGGACGATTGTCGTGTTTGGTCCCAGACGGTATTTATCGATGAGAACCCGAACCTCGTACGAAGGGAGATTCCCAAACCCGCCAGCGCCTATCCTTTTACCCGCCAGATCCGTCACAACGGCGATCTCGGGCCGGCTTATGAGAAGATGCTGAAGTTTCACTGACGCAAAGGAAATAACTTTGAGCGGCGCTCCCCGCGCGCTGGCGGTGGCAACCCCGCTGGGGATGGTCGTGTAATCAACCGCTTGGTTGAGCAGCGCCGGAGCCGACAGGCCCGCTGCCATCTGAATCATTTCTATCTCCAGACCGCGTTTGGCGAAAAAGCCTTTCTGCACCGCCACATGAATGGGCAGGTAACTTAGCGATGGCGCAGAGACGGCAATCCTGATTTTCGCACGGGAAACCGGACCCAGGCCCTTCTCCTGAGATTCCGCTCTCGCCAGCAGCCCGGCCAGCCATGCCATAGTGAAGATGACCAGCATGGACAAGCTTGAGGGCTTCAGAAAAGACCGCCTTGTCACGGTTCCCAATCCTCCGATTCCTCCATCGAAAGAATCTTCTCTAGCTCGAATTTCTTGTGTGCGAGTCAGAAGAGCCGTGACCATGTGAACCAGTTACCGGTGTGCGCGGCGCCCGGTTCTTTCACTTCACCGTAGTGGGGTGATCAATCAACGCGTTGTACAGGTATCCCTGTTCGTTAAAGGCAACTTTCTCGGGCTGAGTGTTCCCTCGCTCATCGGTTGCGCGCACGCGGATCAGCTGTTTCCCGGGTCGCGCATCCCAGTCGGCGTCCCAGCGAACCCACGCCTTGGCAATATTGGGCTCTCTGAGCACCGCTCTTTGCCAGCTCTTGCCCTGATCGAGGCTGTATTCGACCCTCTCGATCTTCCCCTGCGGCGACCAGGCGCGGCCGCGCAGCAATCTGCGACCGGCGTTGATCTCGCCGTTCCAGGGAAGCTCCAACGCGCTCTTGACCGACTGAAGGGAGAGTATGGGGCCTTTGGATTGGCCGCTGGGCTTATAGTCCGGGCCGATCAACACGTAGGTTTCGGTATTCCACTGCGAAAAAAGCGGCTCTTCAGAAACCTGAACGCGCCCCACCCACTTGATGTTCGCGACGCCGATCCAGCCAGGAGTGAGCAGGCGCGCCGGAAAGCCGTGATCGGCCAGCAGCGGCTGGCCATTCATCGCGTAAACGACCAGCGTGTCTTCCTCCATCGCTTTGTCCAGTGACATGGGACGTCTCACCTTGAGATCGTCCAGACCTTCCGGCATGACATCCCGCGCCGTTTTTTTCACTCCTGCGCGCTCCAGCAGCTCTCTCAAGGGGACGCCGGTCCACTCTGCCACGCCGATCGCGCCGAGCTTCCATTGCGTTCCTTGCGCCTTTTTACCGTGCGCGGTCTCAAAGAAGCTCCGGCCGTTTCCGGCGCATTCGACGTAGCGAATAAATGAGCCAGCAGGCATGGCCAGAAGGTCATCGTAAGTAAGCTCCAGACTGCGGTTGACACCTGAGCCTTCGATCTTAAGGCGCCAATTGTTTGCGTCGATGGTCGGCGTGCGGGTGTGATTGCGCACGAAAAACAATTCATTTGGCACGATGTAGCCTCTGCCATACATAGCCTCCCAGCGCATCTCCTTGTTGCTGCCGAAGTCGTTGAAAAGCTCAGGCGGCGTCGGCTTTAGCACAGGCTGCACAGCCGCGGCGCGCACGCGAGACGGCAGCAGCGCGCTTCCTGCCAGGGGCGCGAGCCCACCGCCTACGGCTAACAGCTTGATAAAACTGCGCCGGGAGAGACCGAACTTTCTCGATTCCGACCAGAGATATTCGTCGGCGCGTGCGGTTAGATAATCGTCCTCGCGCAGCAGTTTTTCACGGCCCATAAATCCCTCCTTGGTAAGTGAGAGTCGCTACTTTTTGCACAAGCCGCGGATGTATTTTACCAGCGACCGGATTTGGTCGTCGCTCAGGGAGTCTTTCCATGACGGCATGACCGTGGAGCGCCCCACGCTCTGCCCGCCTTCCTTGATGATCTTGAGCAGCGCCTGGTCGGAATCCGCGGCCATAACCTTGCAGTCGGTAAAGTCGGCAGGCTTGGGATGAAGTCCCGTGGCGGCGGGACCGTCTCCTTTGCCGCCAACCCCGTGGCAAACCGAGCAGATGCCAGCGAATAACGAAGCCGGATCTTCGGCAGCCGATAATGGCCAAGCCCACAGGCCTCCAATGAAAAGAAAGCCGATAAGAAGAAATCCGCGGGTCAGTTTCAACTGTTCATACCGCTAGTCCAGTTCTTCCACCTTGTCAAGGCGCTATATCGCACAAGGCACCGGGAAGCTA
>VBLN01000031.1:28956-33183 GCA_005878685.1 Deltaproteobacteria bacterium
GAAGGACTCAGATCGGCGAGAAAATTGTTGAAAGCCCTGATGCGGGGTCCTGGCGCGCGTTTCAGCAAGCCGACCGGAAAGACACGTCCAGAAGCTCAAGGAGCTGATGGAAAGCAAATAGGAAAATATCCCACGCCGGAGCCTTCACCCGTCACTTTACCGCAAGGACGGCTGCGAGTTTCGACACGGTGGCGGGGCTTAGGTTGAAGAGTTCGGCGACGATTTTCTCTGCCTCCTCTCCGGTCAACGGGTCGATTTCGAGGCCGGACTTTTTGGCCTCGGCAACGAATTCCGGATCTTTGAGCGTATCGGTGAAAGCCTTGCGCAGAGTCTGGACCCTGTCTTTAGGAGTACCAGGCGTGGTGACGAAAACCCGCGTGATGCTGGACACGTCGATCGCGCCGGCCTTGATCAACTGCCGCGCCTCCTCTGTCTTAGCCACCTCGAGAGCGACCGGCACCTTGGAGAGATCCGACAGCGCTCTAGGCGTCGCCTGGACCACGACATTGACGTTTCCCGACTGCAAACCATTGCTCCAAGTGACCTTGACGGATTCCCAAGCCCAGCAACCACCTCCCACCTCTCCTCCGTCCGCGGCGAGTCGTACATCGGCCGTACCCTTGTAACCCTCCACGAGTTGAATGGGAAGATCAAGCGCCGCTTTCAAAACCCTCGGAACGTCGCTGGTGCTATTGCCCGGACCGAGCCCGCCGATCTTCACCGGCGTTTTCGCCGCGAGCCACTGCTGCAGGTTGGTAACGCCGCTCGCCTTATGGAGCGCACACACAACGTTGTCTTTGACGGGAACGCCAATATACTCAAACTTCCTCACGTCAAAATCGATTCCCTCTGTTCCCAGCACTCGCCCCAAGATCAAATAGCCATTGAAAATACCGAAGGTCAGCCCATCCGGTTTGGCACTGCTGTGCATGTATTTGGCTGCGATGCGGGTGGCCGCGCCAGCCATATTCTCCACGACCAGGGTCGGATTGCCGGGGATGTGCCTTGCCATGTGTCTGGTCATAGCTCGGGTATAGACGTCGAAGCCGCCTCCAGTCGTTCCGTCCACGATCACCCGGATGGTTTTGCCTTTGTAGAATTCCTGGGCGAAGGCAGCGGTATGAGGAGAAAGCGAGCAGGCAAGCGACAACAGAAGATAGGCGAATTTCATAGCAGCGCCCTCCTGCCTTGTGAGTCCGTTTATTCGATCCCGGCTGCCGCAAAGGTCGCCTTGGCCGCAGGGGTCGTAAGATAGCGAACGAAGTCCCGCGCCGGGCCCGCGCCATCGCCGTCCGCTACAACTGTCGCAGCGTAGGTCGTATAGTTCTGAATCTCCGCGGGGAGCGGGCCGACGAATTTGAGTCCTTTGTCTTTGCCCTCGATGATGACGGCCGTCGCGCCGAGGCCGATTTCGTTGCCCTTGCCTTTACTCACGTGATTGAGCACCCCCGCGAAATCCGGATAGCGCGTCGTATTGGCTCTCAGCTGCGCCGCGATTCCGAGCCGGTCGCACAGACCCTCAAGATAGATCCCGGTAGAGGCCTGGTTGTAGACCACCGATTCGGCGTTCAGCAGCGATTGCTTAAACTCATCAACAGTGGCGATCTGCGGCGCTAACGCGCTCTGGCGAACTGTAACACCGATCCCGATCCGGCCGACGGTGACGCGGTCCGCTGCCGCGCTCTTCCTGGCTTTGACTAATTCATCCAACGCGGCCGCCGGCGCAATCACGACGTGCACCGCCTCACCGCCGATGCGTTTAAGGATCTGCGGCGCAGTGGCGAAGACGACTTTCACGGCGTGCCCGGTCTCGCGCCGGAACGCATCGATGACTCTCACTAGCCCTGGCTCGACCGCGCCCGCGCTGAGCACGCTGATTTCAGCTCCCATGGTGTGAGTCACGACCATGAATACCACCGCAGCAGGCAGCAAAATCTCCCCATCGGGCCTACGGTTTCAGGCGGCCTTCTTTCCTTAGCTCTTGTTGGGCCTGTTTGAGGATTCGATCGCTGATCACCCTGTCGAGCGTCATTTTTTTATCGACGAGGCCGCTGGCGATATCCTCGTCGAGCATGAGCTGAATGCCGTCCATGGCGATAGAGAGATCCGAGGTGTAGCCAGGGTTGAAGAGATCGTACGATTGGGTCACAATTTCCGGTTCACCCTTCAGGCCGTTTTCATACCCGAGCTGGATCGCTTCTTTCTTATTGGTTTTGACGAGCCGGATGCCGAGGATGAGAGCTTTCAGGAATCTCTTGGTGGTCTCTGGGTATTTCTCCAGCACTTCCCCGCGCGTGACTAGAATGCTTTGGGGGATGCGCAGGGCCTCATTGAGGTTAACGATCAGCGGATATCCTCTGTTGAGAAGCCTGATCGCGTCGTCCGACGAGAAGGGCGCGGCCGCGATCAAGCCTTTTTCCAAAGCGACGGCCCGAACGGTGGTTCCTCCGATGGGGCGGAGCACAACGTCCTTATCGGGATCGATATTGTTTCTCTTTAAGAAGACCCTTATCGCAAAATCAGAAAAAGCGCCGGCGCCGGTAACGCCGATGATCTTTCCTCTCAGCTCTTCGACGGTTTTGGCGTTCTTGCTGCCGAGCACCGTGTAGTTCACGTGATTGGATATGGAGCCGATGATGTAAATATCCAGTCCCCTGGCCCGGCTCCGAATCGGCGCCTGCGCACCGCCGACGCTCGCAAAGTCGACATCTCCGGAGACGAGCGCGGCCATTGCCGCGGGACCTCCCCGGATAAAAATCGGCTCGATCGTGATGCCCTGCTCCCTGAAATATCCTTTGGCCATGGCAGCCCGGACGGGAAGCTGGTTGTGCCAGGAAAGACTCACGAACAGGACCCGAAGCGCCTTTTTCTCCTGCGCTGACGAGAAGGGCGCCGATAAGAAGACAACCAGGAACGCCAGCAGCACCAGTCCTCTATTTAACCTTTGCTGTCTCACAGGTTCCCCGCCCAGGAGTTCGTCCCTCAATGAAAATCTCGCACTATCACCATATCCTGACTTCGAACTAAAGCTGCTACAAGCTAGCGGGCTTGCTTCGTCCGGAAGGGAGCCGTACGCACAAAGGGGGTCAACTGTTCCGGCGTGGGGATGCACGTCCGTGAGTTGCTGGAGAATGATTCCAGTTAAACCTTCCAGCCATGCACCGACACGTCCACCAGCGTGCCCACGGGATCGTGGATGCCCATTTCAGCAAAGCGACCGTCCCGTGGCTTTTTTTCCGTCTCTCCTTTCGCGCCCGCACCGCCAGCGACTCGCAGCGTCTGCTCCATGTCCTCCACCTGAAACCCAAAATGGTTAATCCCTTCCCGCCCGCCGCGTGCCGGAAGAATCGCGAGATTGATATGACCGTCTGACAGGTAAATGGCCCGATTCCCATCCTCCCTTACAGGCCCCCGCCAAACCTCGGTGAGTCCAAAAGTCTGCTGGTAGAAAGCGGCTGTTTTTTCCTGATTCTCTGCCATGATCGCGACATGTCTAATTCTGGCCATACGATTCCCCCTTTTTTGTTTCTGCCAACGGACGAAAAGCTCGTCTACTTGCGGGAAACTTAACGTAACGCTATCACGCCTGTCAACGGTTGCGTCGAGCCTTGTGGTGCGTCGAGCCTCCAGAGCCGCGCCGCTGTGCGGATCCCTAAAATGTCTCTGATCCGTGGACATCGGCCTTCTCTTTAGATAGATCTAAGGCCGTGTCTCCCGACGAGTTCATTGCTGAGCTGTGGGGCTACGCGCGAGAGCTGCCGATGGGACAGCACCCATGGTTCCAAGGCATCCTAGAGCACCGCTGGACGCGCCATCAAATCATCCTGGCTGAAATCCAACACTATCTCAGGGTGCGCACGAATCCCATTTTCTTCGGCTATATCGCCGTGAACGCGGTGGCCGAGAAGCGATATGGGCTGATGGAGGTGGTGTTGGAGAACTTCATGGAGGAGCTGTCAGGGCCCCGAACCCATGTCGACGTCATGCTGCAGTTTCTTGAAGAGGGCGGGATTTCACGCGAGGCCGCGGACCGGACCGAGCCCGCCCCCGGGACCATGGCCGCCATCGAGATGATCATCGGCTGTTGTCAGCGGCGCTCCGCGCTCGAAGGAGTAGCGCTCCTCAGCTTCGTGGAGAGCCAGCTCGGCGGATCGGACGGGGTGTCCGCTCAGGTCTATCGAGAACTGACCGGCTATTACGGATTTTCGGCGAGGGCTGCGGAGACCT
>VBLN01000031.1:33241-33723 GCA_005878685.1 Deltaproteobacteria bacterium
CCAGGAAAAGGTAAGGCGTGCGGTCAAGCTGGGACTCACCGCCTTCAGCCTTGAGTGGGACGGACACGTTCAGGCGATGACCGGCACGCGCGAATTCTGGAGCGGCATCGCGCCTCTCAACTTGCGCCAGCCGCAAGTGCGATTGCCGGAAGATCGGCGCTAGATCGGCCAATCATCCGGAAGCTCCTGGCGCAATTTTTGATATTCGGGATCGCCGCCGTATTTTCGCCGCAAGCTCGCCGCGATTTTAACCAGCTCCTCCAGATCCATTTTTAGAGTGTTCGAGACCATACCCGTGGTCTCCTCGAAGCCGAGGCCTCAATTGTTGAATCAGCCGCGCATCTTCTGAAGGATAAGCCGCTCTCGCTCGCTCATGGGCATGAGAATTCCCTTCGACTAACTCTTTCCCTTTATTGGCTCCGAAAAACCGACGCGTTGAGTCGTCACCAGCTCTGTAGTGGTCTCCGGCTCACCCTCCTGGT
>VBLN01000032.1:0-2629 GCA_005878685.1 Deltaproteobacteria bacterium
ATTCCGCTGCTGAGCCACTTCCAAGTAGACCCGATCCTCTTCGGCACCATGGTGGCGGTCAATCTCCAGGCGGCTTTCTTGTCGCCGCCCGTGGCGATGTCCGCGTTCTATCTCAAGGCCGTGGCGCCGAAGCACGTCACGCTCAACCAGATCTTCGCCGGCATGATGCCCTACATGATCATCGTCTGCATCTGCCTCGTGTTCATGTACATCTGGCCGGGGATGACGCTATGGCTGCCCGAATTCCTCTACGGTCAATGATGGCGTGGCGATAAGCTTCGCATTCCTTCGTTCTCGGTCGTCGCCAATCCTCACGTACTTAAAAACGTACGCTCCGGTTGGGCTCCTCCCTCGGGCCTCGGACTGCTCGCTTCTCGCCACGCCATATTTTAAGATCGTTTGAACCATGGACTTAGCAAATCTCCACTCACTCTCTGCGTCGGAAGCCGCGCGTCTGATCCGCGACGGTGTTATCAGCTCGGAGCAACCAGATCCAGGCCTGGGCGTTCCTCGATTCGGATCACGCCCTGGCGCAGGCGCGCGCCGCTGACGAACTGCGCCTCTCCGGGCAGCCGATTGGACCGCTGCACGGCGTGCCCGTCGGTATCAAGGACATCTTCGATACCTCCGACATGCCGACCGAGAACGGTTCCGTGCTCCACGCGGGGCGCACACCCTCCCGCGATGCGACGGTGGTCGCGAGGCTGCGCGCGGCGGGTGCGGTCATCATGGGCAAGACGGTGACGACCGAGTTCGCCTACTTCGCGCCGGGCAAGACGCGCAACCCGCACAACCGAGAGCACACGCCGGGCGGTTCCTCCAGCGGATCGGCCGCGGCCGTGGCCGCCGAAATGGTGCCGCTCGCGCTCGGCAGCCAGACCAACGGCTCGACGATCCGCCCAGCCGCGTTTTGCGGCGTTGTCGGCTTCAAGCCGACCTACGGGCTGATCTCGCGCCATGGAATCCTGACGCTATCACGCACGCTCGATCACGTCGGACTGTTCGCGCGCACCGTCGATGATATCGCGCTCCTTGCAGAGCAGCTCGTCGGCTACGACGAGGGCGACCCCGACACGCGGGCACGCGCGCGCATTCCATTCGTCGAGGTGGCAGCGGCGGAGCCGCCGCTGCCGCCGATGTTCGCGTTCGTCAAGACACCGCACTGGGAGCGCGCAGACGACGAGACGAAAGAAGGTTTCGCGGAGCTCGTCGAACAGCTGGGCGACCGCGTCGAGGAGATCGAGCTTTTTCCGTCGGCGGCAGAGGCATGGGAATGGCACAAGACGATCATGGACGCCGAGATGGCGGTGAATCTCGCGCGAGAGTACGAAACAGGCCGCGACCGGTTATCGGAGCAGCTACGCGCGCTCATCGAACGGGGGCGGGAGGTACGCGCGGTCGGTTACCAACGCGCTCTCGCTCAGATTCGGCCGATTCATGAAAGCTTTGTCGAATTATTCGAGCAGCGCTATGACGCGATCCTGACGCCGGCCGCGCCGGGCGCCGCGCCCAAAGGTCTTGCCTCGACCGGAGACCCAGCGTTCTGCACGTTGTGGACGTTGTGCGGTATGCCCGCGCTTAGCCTGCCGCTGCTACAGAGCGCGAACGGCCTGCCGCTAGGCGTTCAGCTCGTCGGCCCGCGCGACGGCGATGCGCGTCTGCTGCGCACGGCCCGCTGGTTGGCGGCTCAGGTTGCTGCCAGCTAAAAATCAGAGGTCAGAAGTCGACAGAAGCGGCAGTGCGAAGAGAAAGAACGGCGAGATTGCTGTCTCGAAGTAGAAAACTAATATCTTACTTCCTTCACCGTAGGGGATTTGAGGAGTTTTTCTAACAGAGGGTTGTGATGAGCTTTTCTCCCGGAAAGGGTTATGTCGTAGAAATAACGGTTATCAGACTTCACTTGCTTACTGCCTAGTACTTTTAATTCGCATGAATCGAGAGCGAGGTTCAATTCTCTGACCGCTTCATCTTCAGCCGACAAGATCACATGGTAGGTCCTGGTAGTGTGGAATCGGTCTGCCAGGTTCTCGATTTTCCGGAATAAAAAGAGAATAGCTAAGGCCAACGCGGTTCCTACAGAACTGAGCACATAATAGCCTGCCCCGATTCCCATCCCTATGGAAGCGACAAACCAAATCGTTGCGGCGGTAGTGAGTCCCAGAACCGCCTCTCCACGGCGTATAATAGCCCCGGCACCCAAGAAGCCTATGCCCGATACAATTTGCGCCGCAATGCGGGCTGAGTCAGTTCCAGGGATCGTTCCAATTTTTAAGGAGAAGATGGTGAAAAGCGCTGAGCCCACACAGATCAGCGTATTGGTCCTAAAACCCGCTGGCTTGTCATAGAGCTCTCTCTCCCAACCTATGAGCCCTCCCAAAACGAGCGCCAATAAGAGCTTAACTATATCGTCTGCTTGTACCAGCATCGTTTTCAACAGCCCGCGCTTCCCAAACCGCTGCAAAACGCTCTGTCAACGTCACCAGTCAAAACTATTATCCTTAAACCTTGGAGCGCCGTCCCTTCAGTTTTTCCCCGCTACGCAGATACTCTCCTTCCACCGCCAGTTGCGCTTCCTCTTCCAGCTCTTCATCCCAATCGCCGAGCGAATAGCCGTACCAGGGGGGTTTCG
>VBLN01000032.1:2637-11894 GCA_005878685.1 Deltaproteobacteria bacterium
AGATCTTTTTAGCTTTCTCCATGTACTCCCTCTTAGGTAGGGAAACCGGCGGGAAAGAATCACGCAAGATGGCATTGATGAGTAGCGCCGATTCGTCGGCCGTGCGTGTCTCGACCGGCCGATCTTCGCGGCCGAAGGGTGGCCCATGTCCCCGTTCCCGTCCTTTTAGGATTTGCACGTCCTTGTCGGGCATGGAGCGGTAACTGATCGCCCACATGATCATGTCCATGTCCCAGGGGTCGATATCCTCGTCCACCGCGACCAAGAATTTTCCTACTCCGGGATGGAAAGAGGCCGCTCCCATCAGAGCGCGCCAGGTCTCGGCCTCAGTTGGTTTTTTCAACTGGACCACAATCACTTTGCGCAGGTTGGTCAGAGGTTCGTGCATCGCCACCCGAGTGACGCTCTTGATGCCCAATTCATTTTTCAGAAAGCGAAGAAAAAGCGGTTCGTAGCCCACTCTTTTGATGACGCTCGATTCGCTGGGTGTCACCTGGCTCGTCCACGAGACCAGGATCGGATTCTTTTTGCGCGTAATGCAGGTGACCTCCATGAAGGGATTCATCATTCGGGGATGCATGTAGCCGTGGGACTCTCCAAAAGGGCCTTCGGGTTCCACATATTCCGTGGAAAGGCGTCCCTCGATCACGATCTCAGCCTCAGCCGGGACTTCGAGATCAACGGTCTGGCACTTGACTAGCCGGATCGGCTCTCCTGCCAGTCCACCGGCAACGGCTAGCTCATCCACTCCGTAGGGCACCTTTTGGACCGCAGCATAGGAGACCACTGGCGGCGGGCCAACGATAATCGCCGCTTCAAGCGGGATCTTTCGTTCCTTACATTTATGCCAGTGGGCGAGAACATGCTGGCCCGGACCAGGAAAGATGCCAACCCGATCCATTGCCTTGATGTGACCGCGGTAATTACCCACGTTGCGAATAGCTGTCTCTGGGTCCTTCGTCACCCAATGGCCAGCGGTGATGAATGGCGCGCCGTCAAAGCCTGGAGTTGAGATCGGGATCGGGAACTGAAGCAGGCCGCCTGCGCGCCTCAGCTCTCCACCTTTCTGGATGACTTCCTGAACCGGCCCTCTCTCTACGATCACAGGATCGATGGGACGGCGGAACGCCTCGTCCCATTTTAGCCAGAGCTCCTCTGGACGGCAGTCGAGGCCCACAGCGCAGATATACTTTGAACCCGCCATGACCCCGACGGCGACGGGAATATCGTAGCGTCGTCCCTTGGCATCAGTGACATGTTCGAAGAAAAAGCCACGCCATTCTTCTTCAGGCAAACCGCCGCGGTACTGCCAGCGGACGAGGGGATGCATCTCGGTATCCTTGTTGATCTGCCGTCTGACTCGGACGAGCAGTCCGGCTCTCTCCAGAGCGGCCACATGCTCAGGGAGATCAGCGTATCCCCGCTCAATCTTTTTAACTCTTGCTGCTGTCTTCGCCATCTATCTCTCCTTTAGGGTCGTGCTGGTTTCACCTTATAGGCTATTGACGTTTGATTTGTCCAGAAGGCAACGGCTTTCCTTCCGAAAGTGTGCTCCAGAGAGGAAGCGCCTGAGCGCAAATTCGCAATACAGACGAAGGGAACTAAGGTTTCAGGCCGCCGGCCTGGGCCCGCTCGATGAAATGCTTCAAAGCCGCGAAATAGGCGTTGCCGCCAACGATATAGGTGTCGTTATGATGCCCGCCGTGAATCGTGTAAAACTCCTTCGGCCCGGGAGCCTCTTCGAAGACCTTTCTGCCCTGAGAAAAGGGAACGACTTCATCCCGGTCTCCGTGAAGAACCAGGAGCGGGACTTTGATTTTTTTGATTTTCTCGAGGACGTCATAGCGGATTCGAAGAAAGGGTCCGATTGGGAGAAGTGGAAAAGCTGTCCGGGCCATCTCGCGGATAGAGACAAAGGGTGTCTCAAGGATGAGAGCCAAGCAGTCTTCGCGCGTAGCCAATTCAGCGGCTACGGCTGCGCCCAAGGAGCGGCCGAAGAGGACGATCCTTTTGGGGTCGAGGTCATTTCTAGAGCGCAGATAGTGAAGCGCCGCCGCCGCGTCCCGGTAGGTTCCTTCCTCGGAGACGCCGCCCTCACTCCGACCGTAGCCCCGGTAATCGAAGATGAAAATGTTGATCCCCACCTTTTCATGGAGGAGCTTGATGTTCTCCACGCGATGGCCGATGTTGCCCGCGTTACCATGGGACCAGAGCAGTGTCATCCCTGAACCTGGGGAGGGCACGAACCAGCCATTCAATCGGACCCCGTCGCTGGTGGAAAAAGAGATATCTTCAAAAGGCAGCCCGATCTCTCTGGGGGTCGCCTCTATTCTAGAACTTGGATAAAAGATGAATCTTTCCTCCATCAGGCATCCCCAGAGCAGCAGAGGGACGAGAACCAAGTTAGCAATGGAGTCCCATTTCATTTTTCCTAGAATAGCACAAAGGCGAAAGAGTTTTGATTTTTCCCAACACCCGTGATACACAGCGTCTGGCTTTTTTGGCCAGTTTCAGCCTGCGGAAGTTTGATTAGCGGATCTCTTGCAAGGAGGAAAGAGATGAAGATCCTAGGAAAAGCGATCCTTACTCTGTCGGTTCTCTTGCCTGCCGCTCCTCTCTGCGCTCAGTACACTAAGCCGGTCTATGTTTCTCTGCCGTCAGCGGGCAACGTGCAGCACCTGGCGCTGGGCGCGGCGAAATATAAAGGGTTTTACGACGAAATGGGCGTTACCAACGTGCAAGTCGTTTTTCTGCGTGGCAACGCGGTCAATGTTCAAGCCCTGATCTCCGGCAGTGTTCCGTTCGCTTCTGCCTTCGGTCCAGCGATGCAGGCGATGTTTCGCGGCGAGCAAATCCGCATCTTGGTCCAGATTTTCAACCAGATCCCGTTCAGCCTCGTGACCCGTCCGGAGGTGACTCGCCTAGAGGATCTCAAGGGCACCAAGATCGCCGTGACCTTCGGCGGCTCCACTCACAGCGTCCTCATTGCGCTGCTCGCCAAGTACGGCATTCCCCAGAATTTTGCCGAATATCTTAGCATCCCCGGAGATCAAGCGAAGACCGCCGCGCTGATGCAAGGGCGGGCCGCCGCCGCCCTTATGGCACCGCCCGCCGATCGGCAGCTTTTGAAAGAAGGATTCAAACGCCTCATCTACGTTGGCGACGTCTTCAAGGCGGTTCCCTTCAGCGCTTTGCTCACCACTGCCAAGGTCATTCGCGAGGAGCCGGATCTCGTCGAGCGCGTGACCAAAGCGGTGGTGAAGACGATGTTCTTCATTCGGGAAAATCGCGAGGGCGGGATCGATGCGATCATGCAACACGGTAAGGTGGACAAGGAGGTTGCGACCTCCCTCTATGATCTCACGCGCGAGGCCTTCACTCCTTCGCTCAGTCCCGAAGGGGTGATGCAGCGGGCGGAGCTGGAAATCGCCACGCTTAAGGAGCGCCCAAACTTCGATCCCAAGGCGTTCATCGATGACCGCTTTCTAAAAGCAGCATTCCGCTCTCTGGGACGAAAGGAACCGTAAAGCCTAATGAGGCCGCCGAAAACACTCGACGAGATCAAATCCGCATTGCTGGCACGCGCCGGCCGCGGCAACCCGGTCCGGCACATGACGAGGCAAGAGGTTGAGGTCGTGGCGGGCCGGTTGCGCAGTGTAGATCCAGACCATTGGGCCAAAGTCTGGAGCGAGCCCGCTGAGTCGTGGCTGGCAAAGGCGGTGGAGGCCGAAAGCACTGAGCGCAGCGAGGCGGCACGGGAACACTATCTCAACGCTTATGCCTATTTTGCCGCCGCTCGCTATCCGGCGCTCTTCTCATCTCAGATGGAACAGGCCTATTTGCGTGCGCGGGATGCCTATCTGAAAGCCAGCCGTTATTTCGATCCGCCGCTGGAGGTTGTTCGCATCCCATTTGAAAAAAAAGAAATCTACCTCTGCTTAAGACCCGAGCAGAGGAAGCAACCGCTCCTCTTTCATTGGGGCGGCATCGACGGATGGAAAGAAGAGCGGCAGGGCAATACGGAGGTTTTTCTGCGCGCGGGTTTAGGCTCTTTTTGCATCGACGGGCCGGGAACTGGCGAATGTCCGGTCCTGGCGGGACCAACCGCTGAAAGAATCTTCTCAGCGGCATTGGACTACTTATTGAAGCACCCTAGGGTCGATCCCGAAAGAGTCGCCGTGGTGGGTTCCAGCTTCGGCGGCTATTGGGCGACCAAGGTCGCTCATGTCGAAGCGGACCGTCTGAGGAGCGTAGTCAATTGGGGCGGTGGCGTGCATTTTTTTCTCCAGCCCGCTTGGCTGCGCGACTCTCAATTTGCGTCCTCCTACCTTTTTAACCTCAGTGAGACTCGGGCGCGGATCTTCGGGCTAAGGACTGTAGACGAGCTAATGGGTGCGGCCGCTTCCATGTCGCTTCTGGATCAGGGCTGGTTGGATCGCCCCTCAGCTCCGATGCTGGTTGTGAACGGGAAAAAGGACGAGCAGGTCCCGATCGACGATCTTTATCTGCTGCTGGAGCATGGTTCGCCCAAAGAAGCCAGGGTCTATCCCGACGCTGGCCATATGGGGAAATCTCCTGACGCCCTCCATGTCGTCACCGCGTGGCTGAAGAGAAGACTTCAAACGACCGAGAGATAGGAGGCTTGCCAACTCATTGCGCGCTTACCCGTCGGCTCAGTGCTTGTGCTCGCCTCTTAATTTCCACTCCAAGCCGTCGATGATGCACTCCACGCTCGCCTGAAGAATGTCCTCAGCGACGCCGACGGTCCCCCATCTCTCCCTGCCGTCGGAAAATATTCCGAGGACTCGAACCGGTCCGCCCAACCCTTTCTCCTCGTCGTCCTCAACGGTCTCTCCGTGGTGCAACAAGCGCACGTCGAATTCTTCCAGACGGACCTCCGAAAGCTGAGGATAATGTTTTTCCAGGACCTTGCGCATGGCATTGTCTAGCGCGTGGACAGGCCCTCGACCGCTTGCTGCCACCAGCTCCTCCTCTCCGAAGATCTCGATCAGGACGGATGCCTCAGTCGTATTTGTCACCTCGGTCCCTTGGAAATCTACCTGGTCATCGATCCTACACTTTAGGACCCGGAAGGGCTTCAGATAGTCTTCCCTCCTACGGGTCGAGGCAAGCTCGAAGGAGGCCCAAGCGCCATCCAAGCGGAAGAATTCCTCTTTGAGCTCTTTTGACATAGTCACCTCCCTCTTGTTTAAGGGGCAACGTGTTTTAAGGGATTAAAGGCGGTCTCATTATATCTCCGCCCCATAAAATGGCTAGGACAAAAATCTGATTTGGAGGCGCATAAGGACCAGCGCGGAATTCTTTCAAAAGTGGCTTAAGTCTGGTACTATAACCTGCAACTATGGAAAAGAGGCTCTTAAGTGATCGACTGCAGGGTTTCTTTTATAATCTGACCCAGCGAAGCTTTTCGCAGTTGGGTATCAACGACATCACGGTAGCGCGATATGTTGCGGATGTTCTGGCCGATTTTGCCCGCAGCGATCGTCTCTATCCGATCCGCTCCCGCGCCGGGAGAAAATTAGATAGCGTGGTAGAGATTCTGGCAGAGAGCCGACGGGAAACCGCGCGGGAGAATCGCTTGCTTCGGGAGAGAGCCTTGCGCAAGTACCTGGGAGATTACACCCTTTTTATGAGCGGCATCTTTCGCTCTCACGTGGAAGGCAAGGGATTTCTCGATTACTACCTCCAGGAAGGAAGACGCTCCTACTGGACAGTCTCTGAGCTCGATCTTTCCCTTTACCGCACAGGCTTCATTCTCTTTCAAGAGCTTTCCAAGAAATTTGAATACTACTCTGGGGCCCTCGACTACATGCGCAAGACCTATTTCGCCCCGGAGCCAGGAGAAGATCCCTTTGCAGGCTTCTTAAAACAAATCGAAGGCTGGGTTAAGGTCAACCTGGCGGAAAACTAATTCGCGTCGACTAACTCCTCGGTTACCTTCCCTCCACTCCTGGTCAAGGCTTCGGAACCGTGAGATATTTTCTTCTTACTCTTCTCCTTATTTTGTTTTCGGCCATTCTCTGCTTCGGTTTTGTGCTCGCCTTTGTCTTTCTCCCTCAGCAACAGCAGCGAGAAGTCGTCGAGGTCAGGGTGGAACGCGGGGAGCACTTCTCCTCGGTGGTGCAGAGTTTAAAAGAGCGAGGGGTCATCAGAAACGAGAGACTCTTTTCGTTTTGGGCTCGATTGTCGGGCGCCGACAAGAAGATTCACTGGGGACTTTACCGTTTCGAGCTTCCCCTATCCGTGCAAGAGATATTGGATCGGATGAGATTGGGCAAAGGGGTGTTTTATCGCGTGACCATTCCCGAGGGGTTGACTCTGAAAGAGATCGCCGACCTTCTGGGGCGAGAGGGCATTGTGAAACGAGATCAGTTCCTCGTGGAGGCATCGAACCCAGAACTGTTCAGACAATTTGGACTTGAAGCTAAGGAGATCGAGGGCTATCTCTTCCCGAATACCTACTACTTCACCCCCTTTGTTACAGAAAGAGAAATTCTTGTCGCTATGGTAGAGCAGTTCCAGCGGGCGTTTACGCCGCAGCTGCGAAGGAGATCGAGGGAGATAGGGCTCAACCTGAAAGAGGTCGTCACTCTGGCTTCATTGATTGAGAAGGAGGCCGGCGCCGAGGCGGAGCGGCCTTTGGTTTCAGCAGTCTTTCATAATCGTTTGAAGCAGAAGATGCCCCTTCAGAGCGATCCTACCGTGATCTATGGCCTGAAGAACTTCTCCGGAGACTTGACACGGAAGGATCTTAGAAGTCCTAGTGCTTACAATACCTATCGCATCCAGGGGCTTCCGCCCGCGCCCATTTGCAATCCAGGTCTCTCGTCATTGAAGGCCGCCCTCTATCCGGCCCCCGTGCCTTATCTTTACTTCGTTTCGAAAAATGACGGGACCCACCTCTTTTCCGCGTCTTTCAAGGAGCATGACCAAGCAGTCAAAACCTACCAGAGCAAGCGGCGGCCCCTTACCCGACCCTAGACATATCCTGGCATGCGCTTAGGGTTTGAGTCCAAACATGTTATAAATAAGGCATGCAAGAGCAATCCTCGGGAGGAAAAACAGGTTCGCCTGAAATGGTTGTGGGTCAACTGGTCCTCCGCCTCAAGAGGCATGCTTTTGGGGACCTTCTATTGGCGGTCTGCCCCCCGTTTTTGGTGGCTTGCTACCTAGCATTCTATCTCCGTCGCGCTGCTTGGATCACTCAAGCGACTCTCAGCTTTGCCGCAGTCGCTTTGATCGTTGTTGCTTTGCTCTTGGCGGTTCGGCGGCATTTCTCCATGGTCCCGCCCGCTTCCCTCGCAGCCCGCTTCATAGACGACAAAGTGGGCGCGAAAGAACGGTTTCTCACCTTGGCAACTATGGGTTTGTCTCATTCTCCCTCCTTCCTGGTCGCCCGGCTGCGACAAGAAGCGACGACGTTCCTGAATCGCATCGACCTAGGCAGAGACTTCCCCTACCGAGTGAAGCGCTCCTTCGTTGCTTCCCTGATCGCCTCTTTGGCGGTTGTCCTGTTGTTCCATCTGATCTTACTGAGCGCAGTCTTTCTTGCTCCTCAGGCGCAGCCGACGAAAGAGCTTGCTCTCTTGGCCGAGAAGTTGGCTGAAACACCGCGGCTCTCATCCTTGGCTCGAAGGCTCATGAGCTTGGCCGAGCGGCTTGAGCAGGAAAAGCTGTCCGACGCGGAGAAGCATGCTTTGGTTCAGGAGTTATCCAAAGAAGTACAAAAACAGCTCCGGACCGAACAACAAGAACAAAGCTCTTCGAACGATCTTTTGAGTCAAGCGGGAAATGCTCTGCAAAAGTTGGAACAAGGCGAGGGAGAGAAGCAGGAACAGCAGAAAGGAGGCGGAGGAATCAAGAGCAACTTGCCTGACAAGGGTGAGGGTCAGGGGGAAAAACAGAGCAAGGGAGGCGGAGAAGGAGATCAGCGCGATTCCAGTCTTTCTGAGAGCAAGAACCTTCAAGGAGGAAAAAGTGCCCAGGGGGAGACAAAAGAACCGGGCGCTGGCCAGGGAGATAAAGGTAAAAACCAGGGCAGAGACGATAAGCTCAGAGATGAAAAGCAGAGGGGTAAAGAGTCGGAAACGGCAAAAGGCGAGCAAGAGGGAAAGAGCAGCAAGAATACGAGCGAGGAAATTCCCCATGGGCCCCCTCCGGCAGAGCGCTTCGCGAAGCCGGGAGAAGGCGAGGGAGGCATCAAAGGCGCGCGCTTTGTGACCGTCGAGTTGCCGGAACCAGAGGCGGAAAGATCATCGGGCGAAAGGGGCTCTGGTAAAAAGAAGGCGATTCAGCCTCATGTCCCTGTAAGCAATGTCCCGCTGCGGCCGGCCGATTCCCCGGAGGCCTCGGCTGAAAAGCAGCCCCTACCCTTGGAATACCGGGATTTGATTCGTTAACGGGGAGGATCATGGAACCGGAAAAGTTTAGAGAGATTTTTTCCACGACGATGTCATCCGCAAGGTTCTCATTGCCTTTTTTGCCGGCGGCCATGTGCTGCTGGAGGGAGTGCCGGGTTTGGGCAAGACCTTGCTCGTCAAATCCTTGAGCCGCGCGCTCGGACTCTCCTTTAGGCGTGTCCAGTTCACGCCAGATCTCATGCCGTCGGACATCATCGGAACCCAGGTGCTCGCCGAAGGCGATGGGCGGAGGGAGTTCCAGTTTAAGAAAGGGCCGATCTTCGCCCAGGTCGTCTTGGCGGATGAGATCAACCGGGCCACCCCGAAAACCCAGTCGGCCGTCCTCGAGGCGATGGAGGAAAGACAGGTGACCGTCTTTGGTGAGACCTTCCCGCTGGAATCTCCATTCATGGTCCTTGCCACGCAGAACCCGATTGAACTGGAGGGCACCTATCCTCTGCCAGAGGCTCAGCTCGACCGGTTCGTTTTTAAGCTCCTGGTGAGTTCGCCTCGGCCCAATGAGCTAACGGAGATTCTCCATCGCACGACAGGCGCCGATGTCCAGGAAGCAACCCAAGTCCTACCGAAGAAAGGCGCACATCTGGTCGACGAGATGAAGCTTTTGCTGCGGCAGATTCTGATCGCCCCGCCGCTGGAAAATTATGTGGTTCGTCTGGTCCACGCCACTCAACCGAGAGAGCAAAAAGGTAACGACGCTGTAGCCGAGGTCAAGGGTTTCCTCCGCTTCGGCTCCAGCCCGCGCGGGGCCCAGTCGATCATTCTGGGCGCGAAAGGAAATGCACTCGTCGAGGGGAGGGTCCATGTGAGCTATGATGA
>VBLN01000032.1:11941-20471 GCA_005878685.1 Deltaproteobacteria bacterium
ACGCGGACCAAATTCTTTCGGCAATCATAAAAAAGGTCCCGCGAGACTGAGGCGAAGACGATGCCTCGATTTTTTGTGGGGAACCTTCTTTTCTTTTTTTTCGCGGTGAGCCTGGGCTGGACGCCTGCAGCGCTTCCCTCGGAGTCTAGGCCGAACATTCAAGTCGAAGTCATCGCCCGCGGGCTGGAGACACCCTGGGCGATCGCCTTTGCCTCGGATGGACGGCTCTTTGTCACGGAGAGGCCCGGCCGGATCCGCGTTGTGAAGGACGGAAAACTGCAGCAAGAGTCGTGGCTCGAGATCGCCGCCTATGAAACTGGAGAGGCGGGTCTCTTGGGTCTGGCTGTGGATCCAGGATTCGAGCGCAGCCGGTTCCTTTACGCCGCTTACTCCTATCACGATAGCGGTGGTCGGCTTAAGAACCGCCTGGTGCGGCTGCGTGACGACCCATCGAGCGCCAAGGGCGTGATCGATCGAGTGCTCCTCGATGACGCCGTGGGGAGTAGAAACCACGACGGCGGACGAGTGAAATTCGGGCCCGATGGAAAGCTTTACTGGACGGTGGGCGACGCGCAAAATACGAGCTTTTCACAAAATACTTCCTCGCTCAACGGCAAGATCCTGCGGCTCAATCCTGATGGAACGGTTCCTTCGGATAATCCTTTCGCCCAATCGCCGGTCTATTCCTACGGTCACCGCAACCCACAAGGATTGGCCTGGCAACCCGGCTCAGGCCGTCTCTACGCCACGGAGCATGGTCCTAGCGGTTTTCAAGGATGCTGCCTGGATGAGGTCAACTTAATCGAGGCAGGAAAGAATTATGGCTGGCCCGTTATCCGAGGGGATCAGACGCGCGAGGGAATGATTGCGCCCCTGCTTCATAGTGGCAATAACGAAACCTGGGCTCCCTGCGGTGCCGCCTTTGTCACACGCGGGCCGTGGGCCGGCTCGCTTCTTTTCACCGGTCTGCGGGGCCAGACCCTTTACCGCTTGGCCCTCGAGCCAAATAACCCGCGCAAGGTAGCAGCGTTCGAGCGTTTATTTGTCCGCGAGTTCGGCCGACTGCGCGATGTGGTCGAAGGGCAAGACGGTGCGTTATACCTTCTGACCAGCAACTGGGACGGCCGCGGCCGTCCGGGAGTCGATGACGACCGGGTGCTACGGCTAGTTCTTAAGTGACAATCCTTTATGCTTCCAGCGCCGTTTACCGCTGACTTCTTGAATCGCCTCGAAGCCCTTCGGCTCCGCACGCGCAAGGAGGTTCTGGGCAGCAGGCCGGGGAGCTATTCTTCACCGCATCGGGGGACGAGTCTTGAGTTTGCCGATTATCGTCGCTACTCGCCGGGAGACGATATCCGTTATCTCGACTGGGGGGTCTACGCCCGCACCGAGCGGCTTTATGTTAAGCTCTTTCGCGAAGAGGTGGATCTGTTTGTCTATCTTTTTCTCGATGCCAGCGGCTCGATGGCCTTTCCTTCAGCCCAGGAGAAGTTTTCTCCTGCTTCCCACACCGCGCTGGCACTCGCCTATGTGGTCCTGGCGAATCACGACCATGTGAAGCTGCATCTTTTGCAGGAAAGTTCTGCTGCTCCGGCCTCGCCTTTTTATCGCGGCCGCCACAGGATCATTAGCTGTGTCGATTTTGTCTCCGAGGTTTCGCCTAAAGGGCCGCTGGACTTCGCTCATTCTTTGGGCGAGCATCTGAGGCGTATCCATCGTCCCGGCAAGGCGATCATCTGCTCCGATTTTCTTATGTCCGCCTCTTCTTATCAGCGCGGGCTGAATCTGTTGCGCGCTTTTAATCTGGACATCGCTGTGATCCAGACCTTGAGCCCCCAGGAGGTCAATCCAGCCTTTGCTCGTGGCAGTCTGGCCCTATGGGATAGTGAAACCCAGGAGGAGATAAAACTTCAATGGAGCACCGAGCTGCTGCGAGCCTACCGGGCAAGATTGGACCATCACAACCTTGAGCTTCGGAGCTTCTGCCACCAGAGCGGAATCCATTATTCCCTCTTTGTGACCGATCGAGACTTGAGCGAGTTTGTGCTTGAGACCCTTCCGGCCATTGGCCTCTTTAGGTAGCTTCTATGGAGTTTTTAAATCCGGCGGCGCTCTACGCCGCTCTTTTTCTTCCGCTCCTTCTTATTCCCTACCTCATCAGAGGGCGGCCAAGGCGCCAGATCTTTTCGAGCCTCATTCTCCTCAAAGAGTTTGCTTCTCGCTCTAGCGGGCGGACATGGGGGAGACTATATCTGCCCCCGATCTTCTTCCTTCAGCTGCTGCTCCTGTTGCTGCTGGTATTGGCCCTGGGAGAGCCGGTCTTTTCCATCCGTCCGGTCAAGATTGCCATTGTGCTAGACAACTCAGCGAGCATGCAGGCCTTGGAAGGGCGAAAGAGCCGGTTTGAGTTGGCACAGGATGAAGTGTCCGGGATTCTTCGGGATCTTGGGGCGAGGAGCCGCGTCGATCTTTATCTTTTGGTTCCGAGGTTGGAGCGAATCGGAGAAGAGGCGATGGCCCCAAGCAAGGCGATGGCTCTTATCCGCACGCTGAGCCCCTATGATCTGGGAGATTCTGCGGTAAACTACGGGGGACGGTTCTCCAGTTTGGTCGAGGAAAAGGGCTACGAGCGCCTGTTTTTCTTGACCGACCATCCGGTTCAGGGCCAGGGAGGGGTCATCAAAGCGGTTTCGTTAGGCGGCCCAAAGGATAATTTCGCCATTTCTTCGCTTGAGCTTCTTCGTTCCTCTTTCATCTCCTCCCAGTTGGAGGCCAGAGTCGAAATTACCAGCTTTGCTTCCCGGGAAGGCAAAATGAAGGTAACATTAAAAGGCGCTGGAAAAATCCTCGCTAGCAAAGCGATCACCGTGGTGCCAGGGAAAGTTGCCACGACCTCCTTTGCGGGGCTCCCCCCGCATCCCTATTACGAGGCCGAGATCGATGCGAAGGATGCGCTGGCTTTGGACAATCATCGCTTTGCGGTTCCGTCCCTTTCGGCCGACTTGAAGATCCTCGCCATTTCGCCTCGGCCCCAGTCGCTCGCTAGCCTCAGTTCTATTCCGGGCGTGACCCTAAAGGTCATTTCTCCGGAGGGGTATGCAAAGAGCGAGGAAGCACAGCATTCGCTCGAGGTCTTTCATTTTTCCGCCCCCTCAGTGCTGCCACATCACCATGCCCTGTTTATTCTCCCTCCCAAAGATAATCCTCTGGTCGCCGAGGAGAAGTCTCTATCTCGACCCGTCATTTCATTCTGGCGCGATCCGCATCCGCTCACCCGCTACGTCAATTTTGCCCTGTTGCGCCCGAATTATGCCCGTACCCTAAGGCCTCTTTCTGTTGGCGAGCCCATTATCCAAAGTCCTGAAGGACCATTGGCCATAGCCTTTGAATCTCAGGGGTATCGCTACTTGGTCCTGGGCTTTGATCCCTTTCCCTATCTGGGTCGGCAAAATCTCCCGGTTTCGATTTTTACTTTGAATCTTTTAAGCTGGTTTTATGAAGGCCGGGGCGGCTCCAGCCTGCCGACAGGTGAGCCGCTCGAGCTTCAGGACGGGACTCTCGTAACGCCCAAACAAGACAGGTTCCAGATCAAAAAAGGGTCGCCGCTATTTTCCCGGACCTTTTATCAAGGACTCTATCAGGTCACTCGAGGCGGCGAGAAAGAATGGATAGCGGCCAATCTCGCCGGCGCCAAGGAGTCCGATCTCAACAACCCGGTGCCCGTCGATCTGACAGGGGAGGCATCAAGACCAGGAAGCCGCTCCTCCCTATTTTCTCTATGGCCCTATCTTCTGTTGCTCTCGATCCTTCTGCTCTTTTTGGAGTGGTACTTCAATCCGCCGGTCACGCAGTCATGAAAGAGATTCTCTCACAACTCCATTTCGCCAGCCCGCCGTTCTTTTATCTCTTTCTGCTCTTGCCTCTGCTTTGGCTTAGACTGCGCCGTCGCTCCTTTCTGGTTATCCTTTGGCGCTCTGTGATCTTTTCCATCCTGGTTTTGGCCCTGGCCGATACGGAACTGGTGAGCGAGACGAAAAAGGCGGGCGAGCGGGTCTTTGCTTTTGACCTTTCGCGCAGCATCCCTGAAGCGATGAGGCTCTGGATGATAAACCAAGGCTTACTTCCTGCTTCGGGCGACCGAGTCTTTGTTTTTGGCGGTGAGGTCGAAGAAGTTGACGACTGGAATCGCTGGGTACGGGGGGAGATGTCGAATGACCCCATCAAACCTGGGGAAACCAACCTGGAAAAAATGTTTTCTGCCCTCTTGCGTCTGCCCTCGGCTCCGAGGACTGTTTTTCTCTTCACGGATGGCTGGGAGACTCAGGGAGAGCTGGATCGCTTAATTCCTTCTTTCGGGCTGTCGGGACTCAAAGTTTTTCCGATCCTACCGGCCAGCCGGCCCGAGACAGCTAACGTCGCCGTCAAAAAAGTCCTTATCCCGCATGAAGGGAACAAGGGAGAGGCGATTAACCTTAGGGCCGTCGTCGAAAACCAACGTGCCAAGGAGGTGGAGGGAAGCCTCATTCTTAAGCGGAACGGCCAAACCTTGAAGGAGGAAGCGGTCAGGATCAAGCCCGGGGCTCAAATCTTTAATTATCCGGCGACCCTTGCCGATGGCCCTTTGAACTCCTTCAGCGCCAGTTTTGTGCCGCGAACTTCCTCGTCGGATCTCTTTCCCTTCGACAATCAAGCCACTTCCTGGGTCGCGGTGCAGAATAAGGAAAAGATTCTCCTGCTCAATGGTCAGGCCGCTGAGGGGAGGTACTTAGAAGAGATCCTTAAGCGGCGCGGTTATGAAGTCACCTCTCTGACTCTCAACGCTCCGAATCGTTCGCCGCCCTCGCCGGCCGGCTACGGCGTGGTGATCTTTAACAATGTGGAGCGGGAGAAGTTCTCGTCGGGTTATCTGGCGGAGATAGAGCGTCACGTGGCCGCAGGCAATGGATTCCTCATGTTGGGCGGCGAAGCCAGCTTCGGCCCTGGCGGCTATCGCCAAACGCAGATTGAGACGATTCTTCCCGTAGAGCTTAGGGAGCCGAAGAAAGAAGAGAAGAATCGAGCTGTCGTTCTCGTGATCGACAAATCCGGCAGCATGCGGGAAGGAAATAGGCTTCTCTATGCCAAAGAGGCCGCGAAGGCGGTCGTGGGCCGACTCAAAGATAATGACTTCGTGGGCGTCGTGGGATTTGATGTGGAACCGTTTGTGGTTGTTCCCCTGACATCCGTGGAGAGGCTGCGCGGAAATTTTGATGCTCTGATCGACCGCTTAAGAGCCAGCGGCAGGACCTATCTCTATCCTGCCATTGTCGAGGCGAAGCGGCAGCTCGAACGCCAAAGCGCAGCTCATAAACATGTGATCATCCTAAGCGATGGGGAAACCGGCGGCAGCGGCAGCGATTATATGGATCTGGTTAATGTCATGAAGAGCGAGCTAAAAATGACCGTTTCCTCGATCGCCATAGGGGAGGAGGCCAATATCCCACTAATGAAGCGAATCGCCCAATATGGAGGCGGCCTTTTTCATCACACCTTTGATCCCACGACGCTGCCCCAGATCGTCCTGCAGCAGTTACAGGAAAAACCTGAAGAGGGACTTCTGGTGGAAAAGCCGATCACCCCGGTCGCTATCAGGGGTTCGGAGCTGTTGGGAGGACTTTCTGACAGGTCCTATCCCGTCATAAGAGGTTACACTGAATCGGAGATTAAAAAAGGGGCGCACCTCGATTTGATGATCCCAAGGCCGGAAAAGAAAGTCCCCCTATTGGCCTCGTGGAATTACCGCAAGGGCAAGGCTGTCGCCTTTACCACAGACCTTCACGGGCGCTGGACCAGGGATTGGATTCAATGGCCCCAGCTGGAGAAATTTTGGGCAAGAATCTTTGAGTGGCTGCTTCCGCCCAAGGAAACACTCCCCCCTCATGAGGTGCGGATCAATCTAGAACAGGACAGACCGGTATTGGACTTTTATCTTTATGGGGAGGGAGATGGTGGGAGCCTCTTTCGCTATTCTTATAGCGGCAAAGGCTCCGCCGGAGAGGGAGTTCTCAGACGGTTAGCATCGGGGCACTATCAGACCGAGCTGCCGTTTTCTATCCCTGGCGAGTATCGTGTTGCGCTCACTGAGGAGCGACGCGGGCGAAAGATCTCTTATCCGTCTTTAGGCTATACTTTACCCTTTGACCCAAAGGTTGAAGCCCCTCGTGACGGTTTTAATGTGGCCCTGCTGGAGCGTCTTGCCAAAACTACCGGCGGCGAGATCAATCCCCGAGGCGTCGAAGGGGTCAGGAGCGAGGAAACCATCCGTGCGGCCAACTCTCTGCGCTCAAAGCTAATTTTTTTGGTCCTGATTCTCTTCCTTTCGGAGATTATTTTTCGGCGCTTTTTTAGATACTTGCAGGTCAGTTGACGATTCGCAGCTACTTTTTTGGTGTTATAGCTGCTTTTTTGGTTGACATCCCGAGCAAAAAGGGTTATTCGGACAAAAATTTTTGCCTTGCTCGTTCAGCAGAAGCCAAATCACTGTGAAAATCGATTTTCCAAATTCGGTCCGGAGAGTCTTCGTTGGGACGTTCTTGATTTTCTGGTGTCTGGCGAGCCCAGCTATTTTGCCGGCTGGTGTTCCAGGAGATATGTCTTCTGGGGATGAGGCTCAAGTCTTTGGCCGATCCGACAGCTCAAACTCCCGTGAACTCCTCCCTCCTTATCGAGCGCCCTCTCCATTTGAAGGGTTGGAAGGGTTAAGACATGTCACCCTCAGGTCAAAAGCCGGGGATACTCTAACCAGCCTTTTTAGCCAGTTTGGGTTATCTTACGGGGAAAGGCAGCAATGGCTCCGGTCAGTTCAGAAATATTTCCTAGGGAAGAGCCTCCGCCCCGGAAAAGGGATGCATTTTTACCTTGGCCAAACCCAATCTCCCCTGACCGGCCTGACTGGCAAAGAGCATCTTCAGGCGTTTGAGATTGAGCTTGACCAGGACTGGAAACTCACTTGGGAAAAAGGGCCCAAGGGAATCCAATTTCGCAAACGAGAACAGTTTTATGAAGTGGAGCTTAAGAGCGCGGTGAGCACTGTGGAGGGCTCGTCGCTCGATGGCGGACTTGAGCCTCGTCTCCACCCGGTCCTGGTCTCTCAGTTAGCTGATATCTTCAACTGGGAAGTAGACTTCAATAAAGATATCCACCGAGGCGACACCTTTAAGCTCCTTTATGAGGAGAGGTCTCGCAAGGGCAAACAGCAGGATCCTTCCATTCGCATTTTAGCGGCAGAGCTGATGAATGCGGGGCAGAAATTTTTTGCCATTTATTTTGAAAAGGAAAAGGGGAAGGGAAACTATTATGATTTGCGTGGGAGATCTCTGGCCCGCGCCTTCCTCCGCTTCCCCCTGGAGTTCTCCAGCATCAGCTCGCAATTTGCCCATTCCCGCTTTAACCCTATTCTCAAAATGGATCTGCCGCACCACGGCGTTGATTTTAGCGCCAAACGGGGCACGCCTGTTCGGGCGGTCGGTGACGGTAAAATCACGTACGCGGGTTGGAAAAAAGGCGGCTATGGCCGCATAGTAGACATCCAGCACGACTCGATTTATTCCACGCGCTATGCCCACTTGCAGGGTCTAGCCCGGGGGCTAAAAAGCGGCATGGTGGTCCAAAAGGGGCAGATTATCGGTTACGTCGGCTCTTCCGGGCGAACCACAGGGAACCACCTGCATTTCGAGATCTATAAAGATCAGCAGTACGTCGATCCACTGAATATCGAAATCCCTCCGGAAGATACTATCGAACCGTATTTGCAAAGAATCTTCGAAAACGCCAGGCATCTCTTCCTCGCAGAGCTTGCCGCCACGCCCGCTTCCTAATCCGGCTCAAAAAAGAATTGTATTGCATCCGCTCGCTATTGAGTAAGGTCGTTCTAAACCTTGTCGGCCGCTTTCAGCTGGACCCGAGTTCATTTCAAAGTCCGATAACTGTGGTCTTTAGCTGGGGCCTTTGGTAAAGTCCTCGGGCTAATTAAAAATTTTGGATCGGGGCTAATCTGCGGCGATTTATTTTATTCTTTGCTACCGGTGTTGGCGCGGGTTACGTCCCGTCGTTCCCGGGGACCGCCGGGACCCTGGTGGCCGTGCCGCTTTCCTTTGCTTTGAACCGGATGGCTAGAGCTTCGATCGTTCTTTCTCTATTGACTCTCGTGGCCTTCGGCCTGCTCGCCATTTGGTTCTCTAAGAAGGGCGAGGAGATCCTTCTCGAGAAGGATTCTCCAAAGATCGTCGTCGATGAAATCGCTGGGTTTTTGCTGGCGAACTTTCTTTCCCCCCTGGCATTCAAGCCGGTAGTCGCGGCTTTTCTTCTGTTTCGGTTTTTCGATATCATGAAGGTTGCTCCCGCGAGCCGGGCGGAGCGGCTCCCGGGAGGAGTCGGAGTGGTCATGGATGATCTGGTTTCGGGTCTTTATACTTTTTTAACTCTTCGCCTGCTGTTTTTTTTGGGTCTCTTATGATCGAGAAGGCAGTGATCTTGAGCACGGGTGACGAGC
>VBLN01000032.1:20558-21011 GCA_005878685.1 Deltaproteobacteria bacterium
GGCTCCTGTGGGCCCTCCAACGGGCGGTAGAGCTTGGAGAGCTTATTGTTGGGACTGGAGGTCTCGGTCCGACCGTGGACGATCTTACTACCGAGGTCGTAGGAGAATTCTTCGGACAAAAACTGATCATGGACGAGAAGACAGCCGAGGGACTTAAGCGAAGATTTGAATCTCGAGGCCTTCCCTGGACATCGAACAATCTCAAGCAGACCCTCTTTCCCGAAGGCGCGGAGATCGTTCCTAATCCCCTCGGCAGCGCGCCCGGCTTTCGTCTTTCAGTCAGCTCAGGGAAAGTGCTTTTCTGGCTTCCCGGAGTGCCCAGAGAAATGGAGGTCATGCTTAAAGAGAGCGTGCTGTCCTGGGTCGCTCAAGAGCGAAAAGGTGGAGGAGAGATATTAGCCTGTGCCTTCAAAATCTACGGCTTGACGGAGTCCAAGCTAGATGACATATTGA
>VBLN01000457.1:0-2074 GCA_005878685.1 Deltaproteobacteria bacterium
GCATGAAACGAAGAGCATTAGTGATCGACGACCACCTTCCCTCCAGGACTTTTCTGATCAAGGCCTTGAACAAGAGTGGATTTGAAGTTGCCGGCGAAGAGGCAAAGGGTGCAAAGGCATTGGAGCTTTCCATCAAGACAGCTCCTGATATCGTTCTGATGGCTGTCGGGCTCCGCGATATGGACGGTATCAGCGCGGCAAAGAAGATCATGGAGGAAAACCCAGCCCCCATAGTCCTGCTTTCCAGTCATCACGATCCAGAAACCATAGAGGGAGCCAAAGACGCGGGAGTGATGGCTTATCTTGTAAAGCCGTTGAGGGAGGAAGAGCTTCTGCCTGCGGTCGAACTCGCGATTTCGCGCTTTGACGAGTTTCGGTCTCTCAGAAAGGAAAATGAAGACCTTAGGAGGACCTTAGAGGCGCGCAAGGCGATAGAGCGGGCGAAGGGGCTCCTAATGAAAAATCAGGGGCTCTCTGAGGCCGAGGCTTTTTCCCTGATTCAGAAAAAGAGCATGGATATGCGCAAACCGATGGTGGAGATCGCCCAGGCAATTGTGCTCACGGAGGAAATAAAGAAAGAAAAAGCCAGTTAAAGCTGACGCTGATGGCTGAGCGCTCAAAGACTAAACAGGGAGGTCATTCAAATGGTGGTTCAAAAAGCAATTAGTCGCGAAGAGGCTACGGTCCAGATACTCGCGGCCAAGAAGCTGAAGGGTTTAACCTTTGAGGAGATTGCGAAGGCTGTGGGCCGAGATAAGGTATGGACTACGGCTGCACTCCTAGGGCAACATCCCATGTCTAAAGAGGAAGCGGAAAAGACGGTCAAGGTACTGGGACTAGGAGAGGACATGGTATTGGCAGTGGCCGCAGCGCTGCAGGAGATTCCGATGAGGGGATCCCTGGATAGCGCCGTCCCCGTCGATCCGACCATCTATAGATTCTACGAGCTGATCCAAGTCTATGGCCCGACGATGAAGGCCCTCATCCACGAGATGTTTGGCGATGGAATCTTGAGCGCCATCGACTTCGAAATGGACATCCAAAAGAAACCTGACCCCAAAGGCGACCGAGTGGTCGTGACCTTGAATGGCAAGTTCCTGCCCTATAGAAAGTGGTAGGTAAGAATCCTTATTTAGGCTTACTCGCCCACAGACGCTCTCTGGAGTTGCTTTCGAAAATTGAAAGTTCCGACCAGGGTTGATTGCTCGTTGTTTAGGCAGCCCCTGAGTAATAACGGAGCAAGAGGAGGAGTTGGAGTAGGAAAAAAGCTAGTCTGTCAATGATTTTCTGACGCGACTTTCTGGCATGACGATTGCTTGAGTAATTAAGCGAAGGCGAAGCGGCCTTCGGACATAGGGCAAAGGCGTCCACTTCAACCGGTTGACGCCTTTTTTGTTTTCATCCGCTGCCTTCTTATTGGCGCCTCCTTTTGAAGGCACGGACCGCGCTCCGGCCCCGGTGCTTCGGCGACGGGGTCGGAGCCATTTTGCCAAGAACAGGCTGACGGAGGGTGCGATGGACAAATCAACTTTCGTAGCGTCGTCAGGGGTCCAGAGAATCTTCGAGAACATCATCTTTCTTGAAGAGGTCTTCGTCGGCGGGGCGGATCAGGAACTGCCCGATGTTCCCGTTCTTGAACTGGCGAGGTGCTTTGAGTTGAAAAGCGTGAACAACCACTAACCGAAGACCGACAGCAATCGTCTCTCGGAGGCAGCGAGGTCTCCGGGAAAGGAAAAGAGCAAAGGCGCTCACTGTACACAGTGAGCGCCTTTGTTTTTCGGAGAGAGCGATGAACAAGATTGAAGAATACAAAAGTGAGAAGGATGGCTTGGATGTACTTCATGACGTCCCCCGCTATGCCCAGGAGGGATGGGAAGCGATCACAGAAGGGGATCGAGAGAGGCTAAAGTGGACGGGGGTTTTTTTTCGCAAGCAGACCCCAGGCTGCTTCATGATGCGCATCCGGATCCCGAATGGCATCAGCAATGCCGCTCAAATACGGGCCATCGCTAAGATCAGCGAAGAATTCGGCAAAGGGTTTGCCGATATCACCACAAGACAACAGATTCAGCTT
>VBLN01000457.1:2130-2614 GCA_005878685.1 Deltaproteobacteria bacterium
GCCGGACTTACGCCGAGTGAACTGTTCGACGCCTCGCCCGCGGTCAGGCAATTTACCCAAATATTTGTGGGCAACAAGGCCTATACGAACCTTCCTCGAAAATTCAACGTTACTATCACGGCCTGCAAAGAGAACTGTACCCACGCGGAGTCGCAGGATATCGCGTTGACGCCGGCGACGAAGGAAATCGAGGGATCGGAGGTCAAAGGATTCAACGTTGCGGTGGGCGGAAAAATGGGTTCGGGTGGATATCGGATTGCTTCGCCGTTGGATCTTTTTGCGCTCCCGGAAGAGGCAGCGGAGATTTGTAGCCATATCGTCCTAATCTTCCGCGACCATGGCTTCCGCGACTCCCGCACTAAGGCGCGGCTCGCTTTTCTTATTGAGGAGTGGGGGGTGGATAAGTTTCGCCGGGAACTAGAGCGAAGATCTGATCGACCCCTGCTGACGGCCGGCAAAGACGAAAGACTCAGCAACAAAAATA